>NZ_JBFAAE010000011.1:0-189178 GCF_040639575.1 Streptosporangium sp. NPDC023825
TTTATCCGGGGGAGTGACCCCCGAGCCCCCCGAATGTGGTGACTGGGGTCCGCTGTTCGCAGGCATAGCCTGCTTCCCGCGGGCCCCTTCGTCGTCTCTGCCGGGGGAGTGACCCCCGAGCCCCCCGAATGTGGTGACTGGGGTCCGCTGTTCGCAGGCGGAAAGTCTGCTCCCGGGCCGGGGAAGGGGATCTTCCCATCGACCGTGGTACGTCGAGGTACGGTTGAGTCATGGATGCTCCGAGGTCTCGCCCGACCGAAGTGAGCGTGCGCCAGTTCGTCAACGACTCCGGCAGTATCACGCGCGGCCTGCGCGAGGGGAGGCGATACATCTTGACGATCAACGGTGAGCCGCTCGCGGAGGTGAAGCCGATCAAGCGCCGCCGGTTCGTTCCCACGGCCGAGGCGCAAGCCGTCTTCGCCACCGCTCCGGCTGTCGACTGGGACCAGGTGCGGGCCGATCTGGACACCGTGATCGATGACGAACTACGCGATCCGCTCGACGGGACCGGTCTGTGATCCGGCACGAGCGAGGCGTGCTGGACACCAATATCGTGGCCGCCTTCAAGCTCTTCGACCCTGCCGAGCTGCCGGCTGAGTCGGCGATCACGGCCGTCACGCTCGGCGAGCTGTCGCGTGGTCCGTACGCCACCGATGATCCGGTCAAGCGGGCGGGAAGGATCGCGGTGCTGCAGTATGCCGAAGCGGCTTTCGGCGACCCGCTGCCGTACGACGCCGAGGCGGCCCGGATGTTCGGGCAGATCTGCGCCGTCGTGTACGCGCAGGGCCGGCAACCGCGAAGCCGGACCGCTGACTTGATGATCGCCGCGACGGCCGCCAGCAATGAGCTGCCGCTGTTCACCGCCAACCCCAAGGACTTCGACGGCCTGGAACGGATGGTGGACGTGTTCGCCGTGACACGCCCTTATGGCGCGACAGGTTAGCCGTGGGCACGTGGGGCGGGTCTGCCCCTTGCGGCGGAGATGTTCGAGTGAGCAGGCATCAGGTCCACTTCGGTGACCGGGGTTCGCTGGTCGCAGGCGGAAAGCCTGCTCCCGGCGGGCCCCTTCGTCGTTCGTCCGGAGGGATCGCGGGGGATTCACCGGGATCGACCGACCAGCCATGAGCGTGCTCCCCGGGGAGCACGCCACATGGCCGGTCGTCTTTCAGGTACCGGCCCCCGGATGAGGGGGCATCGGGGCGTTCATCGGAAGAATCAGTTGCCGGTGATCACGAAGGTCGTCCCCGGCTGCCTCACGATGTTGCCGTCGGCCGAGTTGGTGATGGTCACGTTCGACAGGATCGCGTTGCCGCGGGCGCCGCTCATGGCCAGGATCCCGGCCCCGTTGTTGGATTTGTCGATCTTCACATTGGTGATCGCGACGTTCGGCATGTTGCCGCCGCCCGTCTTGAACTGGATGCCGTCGTAGGTCGAGTCGGAGATGTCGGTGTCGCGGACGGTGACACCGGTGATGTCGCTGCCCTGCGGGAACAACGTGATCGCCCCGAACTCCTGGTCCTCGTTCCAGAAGGCGCCACCCGTGCGGTACAGCCCGTTGTTGGCGAGCAGCGTGGTCCCCGAGAAGGGCAGGGGGCTGTGGTCGGTCGCCAGCATGATGCCCGGGTAGTTCATGGTGTCGTAGATCAGGTTGTTCTCGGCGGAGTTGTCGTAACCGCCGTAGATCGCGATGCCGTTCGCCCGCCAGGGCAGCTGGATGGTGTTGTTGACGAAGTGGTTGTCGTGCGTGTTGTCGACGACCCGGTCCTTCACCGCCTGGTTGGCCCAGATCGCCAGGGCGTCGTCACCGGTGTTGCGGAACGAGGAGTTGAACACCCGCGAGTTCCGCGTGCCGTTGGTGAAGTTGATGCCGTCGGCGTAGGTGTTGCGGATGCGCATGCCGCTGAACAGCAGGTTGTCGCCGGGGCCCCACAGGGCCGGGATGTTGTCGTAGTCGCGGCCGACCCAGGCGCCCACGTTGGCGTGCTCGATCCACACGTTGGTGATCTTGGTGTTCTCGCCGAACCGGCCGTTCAGGCCCACTCCGCCCTCGTCGTTGCCGTCTCCGCCGCGGATGCGGCCCGAGCCGAAGATGGCGATGTCGGAGATCTGGGTGTTGCTGTCGATGTCGAAGCCGAAGTTGCCCTCGTGCGGGTGGTTGATTCCGCCCACCACGTCCTGCGGCTCGGTCAGGGTGTACAGCTGGGAGTGCCACATGCCCGCGCCGCGGATCGTGACGTTGCTGATGCCCACCTGGTTCCACTGACCCCGGTTCAGCGGGTCGTCGGTGAGGATCTTCTGCTCCTGGCGCCACTGTCCCGCCGGGATCCACACGCAGCTGATGACGCCGTTCTGGTCGTCCGTCACCGCCCGCTGGATGGCGGCCGTGTCGTCGAGACCGTCGTTGGGCACCGCGCCGTAGTTCGTGATCGAGGTGCAGCCGGCCGGCTGACTCGTCGGCGGCGCCACCTGCTCCAGGTCGATCAGGTCGATGACGTAGAACGAGGCCGTGTCGCCCGCGTCGCGCTGCAGCTTGAACTTGGTGCCGGCCGGGTAGCTCTGCGAGAGCAGCGCGTGCGACTCGTCGAACAACCTCCGGGCGTCGGCCTGGGGGGTGTTCGACAGCGCCTCGGGGCCGTCGGTGTTCCCGTACAGCCAGCTGTGGCGCGAGGAGAGGGTCAGCTTCCTGGAGAAGGTGCCGTTGATGTAGAGGCTGATGGTGGCCTCGATGCCGCCGCCGCCCGCCGCGTCGGGGATGGAGTTGCGGACCACGATCGAGTTGGAGGGGGTGGTCGAGGTGAACTCGACGAACTGGCCCGTGCTGTTCAGCCGCACCGACTTGCGGCCCGAGGACTCGGTGGCGAAGTTGGTGTGCCCGAAGGTGCGCAGCGGGTCGGTCTCCAGCAGGGTGCCCTGGTAGTTGGCGGCCTCGGCCTCGTACTCGACGTACGGGACGGCCGCGCCGCGCCCGACCACGATCGCCTGCGAGAACGTGTTGTTGTTCTCGTTCGTCTCGGTGACGGTGTTGGTCGCGTCGGCGGTGGCGGTGATGGTGGCGCCGCCGCTGGTGGCGGTCCAGCTCCCGCTGACGGCCACGTTGGCCGTCGCGCCCGCGGCGATCGACGCGGTGTTGCCGTTGAGCGTGGTGCCGCCCACCGCGACCCGGGTGACCGTGGTCGCGCCCGTCGCGGAGGTTCCCCGGTTCTTCACGGCCACGGTGAACGTGACCGGCGCGCCGACGGCCGGGTTCTGCGGGCTGGAGGTGACGCCGAGGACCTGCAGGTCGGGGCCGGGAGCCTGCGCGACCACCAGCGGCGACGAGGCGGTGAGGGTGTTGTTGCCCTCGTTCTGCTCGAAGACCGAGTTGTCCGCGTCGACCCTGGCGCTGACCGTGTAGCTGCCCTCGCCTCGGGTGCCGATGTTGTGGGTCACCGTGGCGGTGGCGCCGGCGGCCAGTGCGGGGACGGCGACGGTGCCGGCGAGGGTGCCGTCGAGGTTGAGGTTGACGCTGTCCGCCGGGGAGGCGGCGTTGCCCGCGTTCCTGACCGTGGCCGACAGCGTGATCGCGCCGGCCTCGCTCGGGGACGCCGGGGTCCACGAGAGGTTCGTGACCGTGAGGTCGGGGTTCGGCGCGGGGACGCCGATGACCTGGAACTCGGCGACCTGGCCGCCGGGCGCGCCGCTGTTGCCGGTGAACCTCAGCTGGACGTCGGCGACGGTGGCGTCGAAGGTGATCGTCACCGAGTTGCCGGAGGCCGGGTTGAACGTGTGGTTCTGCGCCGCCACCAGGCTGGTGTAGCCGGTGGCGTTCTGCTCACGGCCCAGGACCTGGATGTTCTGCGTCCGGGTGCCCCACGCGGAGTCGGGGTTGAGTTTCACCACGACAGAGGTGACGCCGGCGTTGGCTCCGAGCCTGGCGGTCAGCGTGTTCGGGAACGCGCCGGAGTTGGCCTCCCAGTAGGTGGCCAGGTTGTTGTCGTTCGCGTTGGCGGCGACGAACGAGTGCACGTGGCCTGACGCGACCATCTCCTTGCCGATCGCCAGGTTCGTGCCGGGGTCGCCGGTGCCGTTGCGGGTCACGGAGTTGCTGTTGGCCGACTGGTTGCCCGCCGCGTCCTTGGCCCGTACGAAGTACGTCACGGTCGCCGACGCCGGCTGGGTGTCGGTGTAGGTCAGCACGTTGCCGACGCTGCCCCGCAGCTGGTTGTTGGCGTAGATGTCGTACCCGGTGACGCCCACGTTGTCCGTGGAGGCGTTCCAGGCCAGCCTGATCTGACCGGTGGCCGGCTGGGTGTAGGAGAGATTGCCGGGGGCCGACGGGTTCTGGTTGTCACCGCCGGCGGTGGCTCCGTAGATCTCGAACTCGGAGATCTGCGCGGCGGGCCAGCCGGTGTTGGCGGTGATGTTGACACGCCAGTAGCGGTGGGTCGCGGCGCCGAAGTTGATCGTGACGGTGTTGCCGGTCGCCGGGTTGAACGTGTAGGCCGCCGAGCCCACGACCGTGCTGAAGGTGTTGCCGTCGGCGCCGCCCTGGACCGAGAGCGTCTGGGTGCGGGTCTCCCAGACGGCCGGCGGGGGCAGCTTCAGGACGATCTGGTCGACGCTCGTGGCGGTGCCGAGGTCGATCCGCGCCCACTGCGGGAAGCTGTTGTTGGCGCTTTCCCAGTAGGTGGACTGGTTCCCGTCGTTGATGGCGGACACCGCCTGGCCGCCCGTGGAGCTGCTCGCCAGGGTCGCCTTGCCCGGCGACAGATTGGGGCCGGCCGCGGCGGAGGCCGGGACGACCGACCCCACCATGAGCAGGCCGGCGGCGGCGATCATGGTCGCCACCAGCCGTAACGGTCTGTACAGCATTCTCATTCGCGCTCTTCTTCTCTCGTCGGGCACGGCAGGGCCGAGGCGTGAAGGCTGCGCCTTCACCGCACACGTAATGGGGGGCAGGTGCACGACGCAGTGCATCCCTGGAGAGTTGCGAGGAATAGCAAGAAACTGAACAACAGATTGCAATATTCTTGCATGACTTTGGCCAAATGTTACATACGTGCTACAGGCGCGTCAACGGCTGGGAAGCAGCTTTCTCAACCGGTTCGACGCGAGATGTGACAAGGGGTCAGAACGGCCGTGAATGCCGGGCCGTGTCCGTGGCCGCCGGGCGCGGGCATGGGCCTGTGAGCGCGGGCACCTGTGAGCGCGGGCATATGGGCGCCGGGTCACGGGCGCGGGGTCACGGGCGCGGGGTCACGGCGCCGGTCTGTGAGCGCCGGGCGTGGGTCACCGGGATGCGGGCACCGGTCTCGCACGCCGGACGGCCGGATCGCCGGCCTCGGCGGGGGGAGGAGGCGCCCCCGCGCGTCGCCCGCCGTCCGCCGGCGCGCGCGGGGGCGGCCGTTCTCAGCCCAGTTCGTAGTCGAGGTGGAAGGAGTGGGCGCCGTCGTCGTTGACGATCTGGCCGCCGCCCCGGATGCCCGACAACTCGCCGGTACCGGAGTCGGGGAGGATCGTCCAGCTCAGCGCCGACTCGCCCGCGTGGCCCGTGGCCGTGTGGTGGAGCACGAAGGTGCCCTTGCGGCCGTGCGCGGTGCCGGTGAAGCGCTCGAAGCCGGCGTAGGCCGCCGACGTCTCGACCTGGGAGATCGCGGTGATGATGTCGGTGGTGCTGGTGCCCACCAGGTCACCGTCGAAGGTCTTGGTGATGTGGACGCGGGAGAGCGTGGCTCCCTCGGCCTCGTCGTAGGGCTGTGGATCCCAGCTGTCGATGGTGAAGGTTCCTGTGGCGCGAGGCATGTGGGGCTCCCTTGTGGAATTCCGGATCTCGCGCCCATCCTGGCGACCGTACCTGCCATCTGATGTCAGATACGGGCCCGCTCCGGACTCCCTAGGACAGCCTCCACTTGTCCATGTTCCAGGTGATGGTCGACTGCGCGGGGTTGGGGACGACGTTCCGGAGCGTCTCGTTCCACGCGCTGAGGCCCGGGTGCTGGAACAGCGGGATGGTGGCCAGATCGCTCCAGAGCCGCTTCTCGATCGCGCCGATGATCGGGTCCTGGGCCGCCAGGTCCACCGTCGAGTTCAGCTTCGCGATGAGCCGGTCGACCTGCCTGCTTGAGTAGCAGCCGTTGTTGTTGCCCTTGTTCTGGGCGTCGCACTTTCCCGGCGAGGTGAAGTTGGAGGCCCAGCCGCTGACCAGGGCGGAGCCCGACCAGGCGAACAGGGCCACGTCGTAGCCGTTGGCCGGCATCACGGTGCCGAGGAAGTCCTCGGAACCCTTGTCGACGACCTTGAAACCGGCCTTGTTGCAGGCGTCGATGATGAGCTGCACCGCCGCGGTACGGCGCGGGTTGGGGGTCTGGTAGCCGATGCTGACCTCCAGGCCCGTCCTGCCCGCCTCCCGCAGCAGTGCCCTGGCGCCCGCGATGTCCTGCCGCGCGTACGCGCCCGCGCTGCCGCTGGCCGCGACGACCCTCGCGCTGTTGGCCTGGAACGGGGCCACGGTACGGACCTGCAGGGGCTTGGCGGAGGGGGAGACGGGCCCGATCAGGGTGTTGACGATGAGCTGCCTGGGCACGCACCTGGCGAACGCCTCGCGCAGCCTCCTGTCCCTGAACGGGCTGGAGTCGAAGTTGAAGTCCAGGTGCTCGTAGGTGTACTTCTCGAAGACGTCGACCTCCACGCCGCGCAGCGACTGCAGCTGCCTGAGCACGTCGGGTCCCGGCTGCGGCTCGACGATCTGGACCTCGCGGTTCTGCAGCGCCTGGGCCTGCTCGTCGAGGGTGATGAAGCGCTCGACGATCGTCGGGGTCGCGGCCGGGGTGCCCCACCACCTGTCGTTGGCGACCAGGGTCAGCCGCTGCCCGGCGTCCAGCTTGGAGAGCTTGTACGGCCCCGAGGACGGGATCAGCTCGGCGTCGGGCAGCCTGCCCTCGGAGACCCAGCCGTCGTTGAAGAACGTGATGCCCTTCGCGATCCTCCTGGAGTCGCCCTCCCTGACCGCCGCGATGAAGTCCTCCTCGGACAGGCCGTCCTGCTTGGCGACCACATGGGCGGGCATCATCTCGGTCGCGCCCGGACCCCCGGCCACCCAGTCCGCGAACGGCTTGTCGTAGACCAGGGTGAACTTCTTTTCGCCCTTGCGGCAGTCGGGCACCTTGGTGTCCCGCAGGCCGGTGGTGTCGGCGGAGGCGAAGCCCCTGACCTTGCCGGACCGGAAGGCCCACCACAGCATGACGTCGTCGCAGTCGATCGGGACGCCGTCCGACCAGACCGCCTTGTCGTTGATGGTGTACTCGACGCTCAGCGGGTCGTCGGAGACCTTCTCGTACGTCCCGAAGTCCTTGTCGGGGGTGATCGCGCCCTTGTCGCCGTAGAACCAGAAGCCCGTCAGCACCCGCTGCAGGGGAGCGGCGTTGCGCGTGGCGTTCTCGGCGGTGGTGTTGTTGTTGTAGGAGTGGAACTCCTGCTCGTACGCGTAGGTGATGGTCTCGCTCGGCAGGGCCGACTCCGAGCCGGAGGCCGCGGGGTCGTCCGCCGGGCCGGTGTCCGCGCAGGCGCTCAGCAGGAGCGCGCCACTCGCGAGCAGTGCCAGGAACCTTCCCGGCATTCGTGCGTGGAACACGGCACCACTCCTTCGATCGCCCGGTCCCCGGTCTGTCCCCGTACCGGTCGAGCATCGTCACTTCGTGTGGCCGGGCGGAACCCGGACCGGCATCGCGTCTCCCCATAACCATGCCGAACGCGAGACCCTCAAATGAGGAGAATAGAAAAAACACAACCTTTGAGCGAATTTACCCAATATGTGAGATAGCCGTCTCACGGGTCCGGATCACGGGCCTGGGGCGCGGGCATGTCCCGCGAGAAGGGCCGTGGCCTGATTCTTGCGGTTATTGGCACTCGGGCCACTCGTGGGCCCGTGTGCCGTCCCTCGATTATGGAGCGCATGACAACGACCCCTCGGGCGCCCGAACGCGGGCTGCACCGCGCCTGGATCGTGGCGGGAGTCGCGTTCGTGGCAATCCTCGGCGCGGCCGGGTTCCGGGCGACGCCCGGCGTGCTGATCACACCGCTCCAGGAGGAGTTCGGCTGGTCCCGGGGCACGATCTCACTGGCCGTCTCGGTCAACCTCATGCTGTACGGGCTGACCGCGCCCTTCGCCGCCGCCCTCATGGACCGCTTCGGCATGCGCAGGGTCGTGACGTACGCCCTGCTGCTGGTCGCCGCGGGCAGCGGGCTCACCATCCTGATGAACGCCCCCTGGCAGCTCATCCTGTGCTGGGGCGTGCTGGTCGGTCTCGGTACCGGCTCGATGGCCCTGGTCTTCGCCGCCACCCTCACCGAACGCTGGTTCGTCCGCCACCGCGGCCTCGTCACCGGCGTGCTCACGGCGGGCGGCGCGACCGGGCAGCTCGTCTTCCTGCCGGTCCTCGCGCACCTGGCGGCGGACAGGGGCTGGCGGTCGGCCGCCGTCACGGTCGCCGTCGCCGCCCTCGTCGTGGTCCCCCTGGTCTGGTTCCTGCTGCGCGACCGGCCCGAGGACGTGGGCACCACCGCCCTCGGCGCCGACCCCGCCGCGCCCCCGGCGGTCTGGCCGGCGCGGGCCGGAGGTGCCGCCTCACGCGCCCTCGGAGTGTTGCGGAGCGCGGCGCGTACGCGTCCCTTCTGGCTGCTCGCCGGGGGGTTCGCGATCTGCGGGATGAGCACCAACGGCCTGGTGGGCACCCACTTCATCCCCGCGGCCCACGACCACGGCATGGCAGAGCCGGTCGCCGCGGGGCTGCTCGCCCTGGTCGGGATCTTCGACGTGGTCGGCACCGTCGCGTCCGGCTGGCTGAGCGACCGGGTCGACTCGCGCGTCCTCCTCGGCGCCTACTACGGCCTGCGCGGCCTGTCGCTGATGGCCCTGCCGAGCCTGTTCGGGGCGACCGCCGAGCCCAGCATGCTCGTCTTCATCATCTTCTACGGCCTCGACTGGGTGGCCACGGTCCCGCCGACCGTCGCCCTGTGCCGCCAGATCTACGGTCCCGACGGGGCCGTGGTGTTCGGCTGGGTCTTCGCCTCCCACCAGGTCGGCGCCGCGATCGCCGCGGTCGCCGCGGGAGTCACCCGCGACCACTTCGGCGCCTACGACCTCGCCTGGTACGCCGCGGGCCTCCTCTGCCTCGCCGCCGCCGTCATGTCGATCGCCATCACCAGGAAGCCCGTCACCGGGAAGCCCGTCACCGGGAAGCCCGTCACCGTGACGCCTGGCACGGGAGAGGCCACCACCGAGGAGCAGGCATCCTTGAAGGCGTGAGAGAACGAGGCGGGGCAGCGGCGACGGCCGGCGGAGACGGCGAGGGCAGGGACGGCGAGGACGGCGAGGGCAGGGACCGGGACCGGAAGGTCCTCCCGCTCGTGGTGCGGATCGAGCGCTCCGCGCCGCCCGCGCGGACCGACGCCCTGGAGGCGGCGGCCCTGGCCGTGCTGGCACTGCTCGACGACCCGCGCGCCCTCGACGGCGGCGAGTGGGCCGAGGCCGTACGGGCCTGGGACGGCAGCCGGTTCAGGAAGGTCGTCCGGCGGGCGCGCGGGGCGGAGTGGCGCCGGGTGCTCGACCTGCCCGGTGTCACCGTCACCTCGGGCACCGCAGAGGTCCGCGTCCACCCGCCGGTCCCGCTGGACGGCTGGCCCAGGGATCTCTTCAGGCTTCAGGTGTCCGGGACCGAGCTCGCCGACCCCTCCGATCCGGGACCGCCGGGGGACGTGGTGCTGTGGCTCAACCCCGGGCTGACGATGTCGGCGGGCAAGGCCATGGCCCAGGCCGGGCACGCCGCCCAGCTCGCCTGGCAGGCGAGCGGGGACGACGCCAGGCGGGCGTGGCGGGACAAGGGCCTGGCGGCCTCGGTGCGGACCGCCGATCCCGCCGCGTGGGCCGGGCTGGTCGCCTCGGGCCTGCCGGTGGTCAGGGACGCCGGGTTCACCGAGATCGAGCCGGGCTCACGCACGGTCGTCGCGGACGCTCCCTGGCTGCGCGGGGACGGCCGGTGATCGGCGGGCGACGCATGAGCCGGTGATCGGCGGGTGACCGGCATGAGGGCGCCGGCGTCCACGGGGGAACGGGCGGTGGCCAGGTCCGGGGGACGAGCGGTCAGCGGGGCATCCTGACGATGTCGGCGAGCACGCCGCCCTCGGGGGTGAGCCGCGCCGCCGACGGGCTGTCGTGGACCACCAGGAGGCGCTCGCCGTCGAGCACGGTGATCCCCTCCGGGTGGTCGTTCCCGTTCCCGTGCGGCAGGTCGCCGACGAGCTCCAGCTCGTGCCGTACCGATGGTTCGTCCTCCGGGTCCCAGCGCAGCACCCGGACCGGGCCGTCCAGGCTCATGGTCGGCCCCGCGAGGATCAGCAACCCGCCCCGGTGCGGGCACATGTCGCGGACACCGAGCCCGCCGAGGTTCAAAAAGTGCGTCCGGTAGGGCCTGCCGTCGATGGGGGCGAGCCTCAGGCTGCCGGGACGCCGGGGGTCGCTCTCCGGCCGGATCTCCAGCATCGCGGCCCAGCCGCGCAGCACCGGGCCGCGCAGGCCGACGAACAGGCGGCCGTCGAGCACGGCGATGCCCTCGATGTCCAGCCCGTTGTCCTTGCTGGGAATCGTCACGAAGGGGGCGAGGTGCGGATCGTCCGCCAGCAGGTCGGCCAGGTTCCGGCCGGGACCCGCCAGGATCTCCGCCCTGCGGGAGCCGTCCTCGCGGGCAGGGGTGGCGCCGACGAGCGGCAGCCGTACGAGGATGTAGCGGTTCTCCTCGCGCACCACGCTGCCGAGACGGCGGCGGGCCTTGTCCGGCGGATGCCCCTTCTTGACCCGCCTGCGCTTGAGGCTGTGCGACCCGATCGCCCAGAGCCAGCCGTCCGCCCGGGCCAGGCCCTCGATGTCGGCCTCCTCGTCGCGCCCGGCCGGCAGGTCCACGAAATCGGCGAGGTGGAAGGTGCGCTGGTCGTCGAAGCGCCCGGCGCGGAACGCCAGATGCTCGACGGTGGCGGTCTCGTCACCGGCCAGCCAGAGCCCGAGGGCGTCGGTGCGCACGGCCGACAGGTTGGTGTGCGTCCTCGCCTCGCGTGAGGAGACGTCGAACCTGAGTTCCACCTGGCGTTCCACGAACATCCCGGAATCATCGCAGGGTGTTTCGCGCGAGGAAGGGGAAGGTACTCGTTCCCGAAGTGTGATGGGGATCCCGCACGGGAAAACAGGATTTGTCGTACGCTCCCGATCGTGCTCGATGGGTTGGGTGGGACTCAGGGGACCCGGGAGACGGGTCCCGCGCCGACATACGTGACCGCGGAGGCGGCCACATCGGAGATGCCGAGAATCGTGGCCGAGAGCCCCCCGAAGCTACCGGATTCCCCCGTGAAGCGGTCCCGCATCGGCGACCTGCCGATGCGCGTCATCTACCGCATCCTGGCCGTCGGCCTCGCGGTGATCCTGGCCGCGGTCGCGGCGGTGGTCGGCTTCGTCTCCTCGAGCTCCCCAGATCAACCGGGCGAGGGAAAGACGGGGCAGATCGCCGCGCCATCTGCCGCGCCACCCTCGCCCGGTCCAGGCTCGGCGGAGCCGTCCGTCCCCGCGACTCCGGCGACGGAGCCGTCCGCCTCGGTGTCGGAGCAGGCGTCCGCCCAGGCCTCCGCCGAGGCCTCCCCCGCGCAGTCGGCGCAGGCGTCCCCCTCGGAGACCCCCTCCGCGTCGGCGTCCCCCTCGGGGAGCCCCGCCGAGACGGCCGCTCCCTCCTCGCCGTCCGACGGCTCGGAGCCGGCGCCCGACCGCAGCGCCGTCATCGCGGCCCTCGCCGACCCCCGGGTGCCCGACCTGCCGCGTGACAAGCGGCTCGGCCGCCTCCCCGGCAAGGCGTACAAGAGCAAGCGACGCGTCCAGGACGGCAAGTCGGGCGTGTCGCTGGTCCGCCTGGGCAAGCCCTGGAAGGTCTTCGGCGCGTCGCCGTTCTCCACCAAGCAGGTGCTGCCGAAGGCGAAGGGCGCCGCTCACCGGGGGATGCTCGCGACCTGCCCGGTGCCGATCCTGGTGCAGAAGGAGTCCAAGGACACCGCGCTGCTGGCCGCCCGGTGGACGCTCAACCACCACCCCAAGGGCGGCAAGATCACCTGGACCGCCTCGCAGCCGATCAAGGACGGCTGGCTGCTCGCCTACCGGGTGAAGTACAAGCTGAAGGGCAAGACGCGCTCCTCCATGGCCGCCGTCGCCGTGACCGAGATCTCCGGTGCCAAGCCCGCGATGCTCTTCGCGACGATCCCCGACACCCAGAGCAAGTACTGGCGCGCCATCAACACCGCGGTCTCCTCCCTCAAGGTGAAGTGACAGATTGAAGTGAGCCTCACCTGGGCAGGAATCGCCTTGTCCGTGTGACCTGGTGAAACTCGGGGGAATTTCACGGCCGGCCGCTTCGCCGCCGCACGCGTGACGACCTCCCGCCCGCTCGCCGGGCGCGGGGTCCGGCTCTCCTGCGGAAGGCGGCCCCGGTTCGAGGGCCCGGACCGAGCCGGGCGTCCCGGACGCGCCTCCGGGACGCCCGTCCAGGCCGACTCCCCCGAGCCGTCGAGGGGGAAGTCGTGAACCGACCGGCGTCTCAGGAACGCAAGGGGGCCGGCCCCGACACGCCCGACAAGGGGAACGAGACCAAGCCCTGGCGGTCCGAGGGCCTGCCCGGCGACGGGGCGCCCGCCCCGCAGCGCCCGAGGTTCAACTGGGTGCGCTTCCTGATGACCATGGTCATCGTCTACGCGGGCTTCTTCATCGTCTCCTCGTTCTTCGAGGAGCCCACCGAGCCGATCTCCTACACCCAGTTCACCCAGCAGGTTCAGGCGGGGAACGTCAAGGAGGTCTACGCCACGGGCACCGCGATCCAGGGCACCCTCAGGAAGGCGGCCCGCGACCCCGACAGCGACAACGTCACGTACCACAAGTTCTCCACGGAGCTGCCGGTCTTCGCCGACCGGGCCGGGCTCTACCAGCAGCTCCTCGCGACGAAGGCGAACATCAGGGCCGAGCCCGTCGGCGGGAACCTCCTGTCGAACCTCCTGCTGTCCCTGGTCCCGGTCCTGCTGCTGGGCGGCCTGTGGATCTGGCTCGTGCGGCGCGCGGCGTCCGGCGCGATGGGCGGCGGGACGGGCGGCCTCGGCGGCCTCGGCGGCCTCGGCAGGTCCAGGGCGGCCAAACCGGTGGAACCGGCCAAGGTCCGGGTCGACTTCGACGACGTCGCGGGCATCGACGAGGTCGAGAACGAGGTCGCCGAGGTGGTCGACTACCTCAAGGACCCCGACAAGTACCGGCGGCTGGGGGCGAAACTGCCCAAGGGCGTGCTGCTCTCCGGGCCGCCCGGCACCGGCAAGACCCTCCTCGCCCGTGCCGTGGCGGGGGAGGCCGACGTGCCCTTCTTCTCGGCGAGCGCCTCCGAGTTCATCGAGATGATCGTGGGGGTCGGGGCCTCGCGGGTGCGCGAGCTGTTCGACGAGGCCCGCAAGGTCGCGCCGTCGATCATCTTCATCGACGAGATCGACGCGATCGGCAGGGTGCGGGGCGGCAGCACCATCGGCGGCCACGACGAGCGCGAGCAGACCCTGAACCAGATCCTCACCGAGATGGACGGCTTCACCGGCTCCGAGGGGGTCATCGTGATCGCCGCCTCCAACCGGGCGGAGGTCCTCGACCCGGCGCTGCTGCGTCCCGGCCGCTTCGACCGTACCGTCGTGGTCTCCGCGCCGGACGCCGAGGGGCGGCTGGCGATCCTGCGCGTCCACAGCCGGGGCGTGCCGCTCGCCGGCGACGTGGACCTGGAGCGGCTCGCCAGGACCACCCCCGGCATGACGGGCGCGGACCTGGCCAACCTGGTCAACGAGGCGGCGCTGCTCGCCGCCAAGCGGGGCAACGACAGGGTCGACGCCGCCGACTTCGCCGACGCGCTGGAGAAGATCCTGCTCGGCGCGGCCCGCGCCGTCGTGATCCCGCAGGACGAGCGCAGGCGCACCGCGTACCACGAGGCGGGCCACGCGCTGCTCGGCATGCTCCAGCCTGGCGCCGACCCGGTACGGAAGGTCTCGATCATCCCGCGCGGGCGGGCGCTCGGCGTCACGCTCTCCACGCCCGACACCGACCGGTACGCCTACGACGAGAAGTACCTGCGCGACCGGATCGTCGGGGCCCTCGGCGGCATGGCGGCCGAGCAGGTCGTCTACGGTGTGGTCACCACCGGCTCGGAGAACGACCTGGAGCAGGTCACCGTGATCGCCCGCGGCATGGTCGGCCGCTGGGGCATGTCCGCCAGGATCGGCCCGCTGACCGTCCTGCCCGCCGCCGCCGACGGCCGGCCCGCCGCCGCCCCGGACACCCTCGCCGCGGTGGACCAGGAGGTACGGCGCATCGTGGACGAGTGCTACGCGGTCGCCCTGGCCGTCCAGGCGGAGAACCGGAGCCGCCTGGACGGCATCGCCGCCGCCCTGCTGGAGAACGAGACCCTGGCCGAGGCCGAGGCCTACGCCGCAGCCGGGCTCCCGGTGAACACCGCCGCCGAGATTCCCTCCCCGGAACCGCCTCCGCGGCTCCCGCCCCCGCCGCACGGCTGACCTCCGGGCGCCCGTCGTGGATCGGGTGCTCTCTCGTGGATCGGGTGCTCTCTCGTGGATCGGGTGCTCTGTCGTGGACGGGGTGCTCTGTCGTGGACCAGCTGCTCTGTCGTGGAGCGGATGCTCTGTCGTGGGCCGTGTGCCTGTCGTGGATCGGAGTCGCGCTAGGCTCGGTCGCCGTGACCCAGATCGTCCTCGCCTCCGCCTCGCCCGCCCGCCTCGCCCTGCTCCGCAGCGCCGGAATCGATCCCAAGGTGATCGTCAGCGGTGTGGACGAGGAGGCCATCACCGCCGACAGCCCGAGAGAGCTCTGCCTCGCGCTGGCCCGCGCGAAGGCGACCGTGGTCGCCGGTGATCTGACCGAGGGGCTGGTCATCGGCTGCGACTCGATGCTCGAACTCGACGGACGGGCCTACGGCAAGCCGTCCTCACCCGAGGAGGCCGTCGCCCGCTGGCGCGACATGCGCGGGCGCGAGGGCCGCCTGCTCACCGGCCACTGCGTCATCGACGCCGCGGACGGGCGCGAGGTGGCGGAGGTGGGCGCGACGGTCGTGCGCTTCGGCACCCCCGGAGACGACGAGATCGCCGCCTACGTCGCCAGCGGTGAGCCCCTCAACGTCGCCGGGGCCTTCACGCTGGACGGCCGCGGCGGCTGGTTCGTCGACGGCATCGACGGCGACCACGGCAACGTCCTGGGCATCTCCCTGCCCCTGCTCCGCCGCCTCTTCGGCGCCCTCGGAGCCTCCGTCCCCGGCCTCTGGCAGCGCCCCTGACGCCCGCCGTCCCGTGTGCCCGCCAGGCACGGTGCCCGGTTTCCGGAGGCGTTCCTCTGACGTCTCCCGGTGCCGTCGGGCGCGCCCTCCCGGGTGACGTCCGATCCCGATAATCTTCCGCCATGGGTCATTTCCGCTCCTTTCTGGACGGCATCGGGTTCTTCTTCCAGGGACTGCGCTGGGTCGCGCGACACCCGCGCTGGTGGCTGTTCGGGTTGATCCCGGCTCTGATCGCGTTCGCCCTCTACGCGACCGGCCTCTACTTCCTCGGCACGAACGCGCTGGACATCGCCGCGTGGGGCACGCCGTTCGCCGACGGATGGAGCGAGGCGACGCGGACCGCGCTGCGGGCGGTGGTCGGGCTGGCGCTCTTCGGCGCGGCACTGATCCTGTCGGTGGTGACCTTCACGGCGATCACCCTCATCCTGGGCGACCCCTTCTACGAGAAGCTCTCCGAGAAGGTGGAGGAGACCTACGGGGAGGTGCCGACCGGCTACGACCTCCCGCTGTGGAAGTCGATCCCCCGATCCATCAGGGACAGTCTCGTCACCCTCGGATGGCTGTTGCTGTTCACGATCCCGCTGTTCTTCCTCGGTTTCGTGCCGGTGATCGGGCAGACGGTGGTGCCGGTCCTGGGCGCCCTGGTCTCGGGCTTCTTCCTCACGATCGAGCTGACCACGCTGGCCCTCGAGCGCAGGGGACTGGCGCGCAAGCGACGTTTCGGCCTGCTCAGGGGGAACAAGGCCCCCGCGCTCGGCTTCGGGGTCCTGCTCTTCCTGCTCTTCCTCATCCCGTTCGTCGCGGTGATCGCGATGCCCGCCGCCGTGGCGGGCGCGGCCATCATGGTCCGCACCCGCCTGGCGCCGCCCGTCCTCCCGGCGGGAAGGACGGACGGGAGCCCGCGCGTCGACAGGGGTGTCTGAGGAGTTCCCGCCCCCTCGGCTGTTCACCTGTGGACAGCCGAGGGGGGCTTTCCACAGAAAGACGCTCGGTGCGAAGGAGGCGGTCCGGTTCCGGCGAGGCTTCGGGACATGACACCAAACACCCCGGCCTCGCCCGAGCCCTCGTCCGCCGGGTCCCCGGTCTCACCTGAAGCGTCGTCTCCATCGGCCCGGTCCTCGGTCGCGCCCGAAGCGCCGTCGCCCTCCTCTCCGTCCTCCCCGCCCGCCGCGCAGCCCCGGCTCCTGCTCGGTTCCACGGAAGACGTCCTGGGCGCCGTTCCCTACCTGCTGGGGTTTCACCCCGCCGACAGCCTGGTCGTCATCGGCCTCACGGGCAGCCCGTCCAGGGGCAGGCTGCATCTCACCGTCCGGTGGGACCTGCCGCTGGGGCCCGGTGGTCTCGGCCGGATCGTCCCGCTCCTCGGGAAAGAGGGCGTCACCGAGGTCGTCGTGGTCGGTTACGGTGCCGGCCCGCTGGTGACCCCGGCCGTCGACGAGGCCGTGGCGCTGTTCCGCCGGAGCGGGCTCACCGTCGTCGACGCGCTCCGGGTGGAAGACGGCCGCTACTGGTCGTACGAATGCTCGCGGACCGACTGCTGCTCGGCCGACGGCATGCCGTACGAGCGACGGGCCGGTGCGGTCGCGGCGGAGGCGGTCCTGCACGGGCTCGTCGCCCTGCCGGACAGGCAGACCCTGGAGCGCTCGCTCGATCCGGTCACCGGACCCGCGCGGGAGGCCATCCGCGAGGCGACGAGCCGTCTCACGGAGGAGATGCGCGGCAGGCTCGCCGGATGCCACGACGCCGACGGGTTCGCGGCGGAGTTCGTCGCGGACGGCATGGCCAGGATTCGCGAGGCGGTCGTCACCTACGCCTCGGGAGGACGGCTCGACGAGGACCAGGCGGCCAGGCTGGGGCTCGACCTGGCGGTGATCAGGATCCGTGACGAGGCGTGGGCGCTGGTCACCGACGAGAGCCACGACGCGCATCTCAAGCTCTGGCACGACCTCACCCGGAGGCTGGAGCCGAGGTTCGTGCCTCCGGTGGCCTCGTTACTCGGCCTGGTCGCCTGGCGGCGGGGAGACTCCGCGCTGGCGGGCGTCGCCCTCGCCCGGGCGCACGAGGCCGACCCCGGATACTCGATGGCCAACCTGCTCGCGCACGCGATTCACCACCTGGTCCCGCCCCACGTGCTCGACGACAGGATGCCCAGCCCCGAGGAGCTCGACCAGGAGATGGGCAGTCCCCGGATGTCCTGGCTGCTCCCGATGGCCGCGCTGCTGGAAGGGCCCGGCGGCCCCGGCCGCGAGGCGGCCGCCGGTTCCTCGTGCCCCCGCGCCACCGGATGACCGGGGTCTCCTCGGTCCCGGTGACGAGGGGCGGTCGCGTCACCGGTTCTTCAGGTCGCCTGTCTGGGGGACCCAGGGAACGCTCGGCCGTCCTCTCCGCAGGAGGCGCTGGAGCACGCCGACCCCCGCCCCCGTCGCTCCCACGAGGGTGACCAGAAGGTGGACGGCACTGAAGTAGAGGCCGAAGAGGAGGCCCCGGCGGGCGAAAACCCGTCGATAGGTGCTGCCGTCGAGGACCACGGCGGCGGCGACGAGCAGCGGCGACACGAGGGCGCCGGCCGGGCCGGCCAGCAACGGCAGCAGGAGCGCCGGTACGGCGGCGACCAGCAGGACACCGCCGAACGCGCGCGGCACGGAGTCGCCCGGCGTCTCGCCCCGGGTCCACTCCCGCGCGCTCACCCGTGCGCGCCGGAACACCTTGCTCAGGATCATCCGCATCGTGGAGTCGTGGTCGGCCCGGCCGCAGACGGCGGCGGTGATGCGCACCTCGTAGTCCTTGCGCATCAGCCGGGAGCGATAGTCCGCGGACACCGTGTCGCTCAGGTGCGGGTTGAAAGGGCCGATCTCCTTGAACACCTCGGCCGACACGGCGAGCACGGCCGCGTGCAGCTCAAGGGTCGGACGGTCGGTCGGCATCCACCAGTGGTACATCTGCAGCGCGCGATACTGCGCGGGAAGGGTCCGGGCCGCCAGCGGCTCGGGGTGCAGGATGCCTCCCAGGGCACCCAGCCGGGGCTCGGCCTGGAGGATGTTCACCGCGTTCTCCACGGCGTCCGGGTCGAGGGCGATGTCGCCGTCCTGGAAGAGCAGGATCTCGCCGTGGGAGTGCTCCGCGCCGAGGTTGCGCGCGGTCGACGCCCCGCTGTTGACCTCGGTGCGCAGCACGGTGACGCCCATCGACCTCGCCACCTCCGCCGCGTCCTCGGTGCCGCAGTCGTCCACCACGATGACCTCGATGGGGGAGTAGGTCTGCTTCTCCAGCGCGCGCAGGCACAGGCGTAACACGTGGGATCGGTTGAAGCTGGGGATGATGACCGAGACTAGCGGGCGTTCTCGATTCACAGGTCGCTCCATTGGCTGAAGGCCGCTCTTTCCGAACCGCCGGGTGTCGGCCGATGATCAGGGCGGGCAGCCCCGGTGGGTCTTCGGTCAACCGGCCGTGGCTCGTCGCCCGACCTCCGACCGCCTTGCTTCCCGCCCACGCTAGCCTCGGCGGCTTGTCTCATTCTTGTCGTGCGGTCCGGCATGTCATACGGTTCCCTTTCCGTGCGGCTTGTGCGGTCCGAGACCGAGGCTCGTGCGGTCCGGGGCAGAGGTTTGTGCGGTCCGGGGCAGAGGTCTGCGCGGTCCGGGGCCGAGGTCTGCGCGGTCCGGGGCCGAGGCTTGTGCGGTCCGGGGCCGAGGCCTGCGCGGTCCGGGGCGCGGACGACAAGGAAGCGACAAGAACCGGTCAGTACGTTGAGGTGCCGCTGGAAGTGACCGCGGATCGTCAATGGCTCTCGCCGGCCTGACCTACGTGCCGAGGTGGTGTGCTGATGGGCGACCGGGACATCATGACCGAGGATCAGCCGACGGATGTCCCTCCCGGGAAGCCGTTCAGCCGGCGGGCTCGCATCGGCCGGTTCGTCAGGCCGCGGCGGCGGTGGTGCCTGGGCACCCGGCTGGTGGTGACGGCCACCACGGGATGGCTGCTGTTCGTGGTCGCGCACCTGCTGGTGAGCGGCCGCACCTCGCTGTGGGCCCCGCTCGACCTGATGCCGCCGTTCATGTTCGTGGCGGTTCCGTCGCTGGTGCTGGTGGTGGCGCCGCTGGCGCGCCCGGTCCGCCGGCGGGTCATCCCGGTGCTGGTGCTCACCCTGGCGCTCGGCGCGGGACACAGCGGGATCAACGTGGCGACCCTCTGGCACACCCCGCCGCCGGCTCCGCCCGGGGCCGTCAAGGTGGTCACCTGGAACACCGAGTTCTGGGACCAGGACTGGCGCACCTCCGACGGGAACAGCTACTCGCCCAACTTCTACGACTACCTGCGCGAGATGGACGCGGACGTCTACCTGCTCGCGGAGTACCTCTACGTCGACACCTCGGCGGGGGACATGATGGCGTCGAAGTGGACCGCCGACATGGCGCTCCGCATCGACAAGACGGCAGAGCTGCGACGCGAGTTCCCGGGATACGAGGTCGCGACGTCCGGGGAGCTGATCACGCTCTCCCGGCTCCCCGTCGTCGGGCAGCGCGGGCTCGACATGACCCCGTGGCTGCCCGCGAACCAGAAGGCGATCCCGGAGGTGATGCGGGACTGGCCGACCTCCTACACGGTCGAGACGCTGCGCACCGACATCCGGGTGAACGGCGCGGTCGTCTCCTTCTACAACACGCAGATCAACCAGCCCCCGACCGGATGGCGGCTGTACGACGGCGAGACCCGCGACTCCAACCAGTACGCCCACAGCCGGCGGGAGGCGAGCTACCGGGCGCTTCGCGCCGACATCGAGGCGAACGACCACCCGGTGATGCTCGCCGGAGACCTGAACACCACCCCGGCGATGGGGATGCTCGGGCTGCTGCCGGAGAAGCTGGTCGACCACACCCGGGCGCTGCCATCCCTCTATCCGGCCACCTACCTCGCCGGAACCGCCGAGCTCTGGCGGATCGACTGGGTGCTCACCACACCGGACGTCGTCGTGCACCGCTACGAGATGCCCGGGGCCGCCGGACTGTCCGACCACCGTCCTCAGCAAACGGTTCTATCGGTCGGCCACTGAGCCGTGGAAGGAATTGACATGACGGAACCGGCGACCGCGCGACCCGAGGATGTCGCGGTCATCGTGCCCAACTACAACAAGAAGAAGACCCTCCGAGCCTGCCTGGAGGCGGTGTACGCGCAGACGTACCCCCCGGCCGAGGTGATCGTGGTCGACGACCGCAGCACGGACGGCTCGCTGGACATCGCGCGGGAGTTCCCGTGCACGATCGTCGAGCTGCCGACCAACCAGGGGCCGTCGGGGGCCCGCAACACCGGGGTCGACTCCAGCACCTCGCCCCTGCTCTTCTTCGTGGACTCCGACACCGCGCTCGCCCCGGACGCCGTGGAGAACGCGGTGCGGGCCTACCGGGAGACGCCCGACTGCGGCATGGTCCAGGGGATCTACGACAAGGAGCCGCTGTACGACGACGGCCCGGTGGAGAGATACCGCGTCTTCTCCGAGCACTTCGACCGCCAGCGGGCGGTGTCCACGTTCCTGTCCAACTCGCTGATCCCGCGTGCGGTCTATCGCGAGGCGGGCGGGCTGGACGAGCGGCTGCGCGACGGCGAGGACTTCGAGTTCGGCAACCGGGTCCCGTCCAGGTACCGGCTGGTGGTGACCGCGACCGTGGTCACCAGGGCGGACGACGTCGACCGGTTCTGGGAGTGCATGTGGGAGCGGTTCGTCAGGGCCAGCACCCTGCCGGTGATCATGTTGAGGGCGCGGCGGCTGTACGACGACGACACGATCGGGTTCCGGCTGGACATGATCGGCCCGGATCCCCGCACCCGCCGCCTGCCGCCGCGGATCTCCTCCGTCTCGGCGGCGCTGAGCCTGTTCACGCTGCCGTTCGTCTTCCTCGTGCCGTGGCTGCTCTTGGTGCTCGCGCTGCTGCTGGCGGCGTTCGTGACGGTGAACCGTGACTTCCTCCGATACTCCTACCGCTACCGGGGCGCGGGCTTCGCTCTGCTGATGGCCTCGATGCAGTTCTGCTACCACACGGCGTTCTTTCTCGGAGCCCGCGCGGGGCTGCCACGGCTCGTCTACGAGCTGCTCCGCCGCCAGGGGCACCCGGCCAAGACCGGTATGACCCCGGTCTCCCCGGCCGGTGCGCCCGAGTGACCGAGAGCCGGCCGTGGCGCCCGTGGCGCCCGTCGTGGCGCCTGCCCCGCGCGCTCGTGCGCGCCCTGATCGCGGCGTTCGCGCTGGTCCTGGTGGGCGCGGTGGCGGCGGCACTGGCCGGGCAGGACTGGAGCGTGGTCTCCGTCATGCTCGCCCGGAGCGACGGCGGGCGGATCGGTCTCCTGCTGGCCGGCGCGCTGCTGATCAGCATGGCAGGGCTGGGGTTCGGCTACCTGGCGTGGCGGGCGGTGCTGTTCGAGCTCGGCCCGCGGGTCGGCGAGCCGCGGGTGGCGCGCGTCTTCTTCGTGACGTTCCTGAGCAAGTACGTGCCGGGGAAGGTGCCCGGCCTGATCGCCGCGACCAAGGTGGCCACGGCCAACGGTGTCGGTCTCGGGCGGTTGATGGGCACGGCGGCGCTGAGCATGAGCCTGGTCCTGCTGACCGGGCTCACGATCGGGCTGCTCGCGGGCGTGCACATGCTCGGCACCCAGGTGGCGTGGCTGGTGGCGGTGGCGGCGGTGCTGATCGTGGTCGTGCTGGTGCGGCCGCAGCTGGTCAACCACGGCGCGCAACTGGTGCTGCGGGTGCTGCGCCGGCCGGACCCGGCCAGGTCGGCCTCGCCACGCGGGATACGGTTCGCGGTCGTCGCGCAGGCGGTGTCGTGGCTGGTCACCGGCCTGCACCTGTGGCTGCTGGCGGTCGCGATGGGAGCCGACCCGCTGCGGTCCCTGGGACTGTGCGTGGGCGCGTTCACCCTGGCCACGACGGTCGGGATGCTGACGGTCGTGCTTCCCGACGGGATCGGCGTCCGCGAGGCGGTGCTGACCGCCGCCCTGACGGTGGTGCTGCCCGCGCCGGCGGCCGCGGTGGTGGCGGTGGCCAGCCGGCTGGTCTCCACGGTCGGCGAGGTGGCGCTGGGAGCGGCGGCGCTGGCGGTGGCCGAGGTCGTCATCCGGCGTACCCCGGCCCCGGCCTCGAAGCCGGATCCGGAGCTCACGGTGGATCCGGAGCTCACGGTGGATCCGGAGCTCACGGTGGATCCGGAGCCCGCGACGGAACCGGAGCCCGCGACGGTGGCGGAATCGGCGTCGGCGGCGGGAGAAAAGTAGCCCTGACAAGCATCGGAACAGACCAACGCGTGCGAGCGTCCGCCAGGTGGGCCCCCTCCCGGCCGGCGGGCGCCCGCCAACCCGAAGGGGTCATCGACCATGGATGAGCAGCGGCCACTGGTCTCGGTCATCATTCCCAACTACAACTACGCCCGCACGCTGGACCTGTGCCTGAGCGCGCTGGAGCGGCAGGACTACCCGCACATCGAAGTGATCGTCGTCGACGACCGGAGCACCGACGACTCGGTGGAGACAGCCCACCGGCACGGGGTGCGGGTGCTGGTCACCGACACCAACATCGGGGCGCCGGCGGCGCGCAACCTCGGCGTCGAGCACGCACGCGGGGAGGTGCTGTTCTTCCTCGACTCGGATGTGGCGCTCACCCCGGACACGGTGGGCAACGCGGTGGCGCTGCTCACGTCCGATCCCACGCTGGGGGTGGTGTGCGGCACGTACGAGCCGGAGCCGCTGATCCCCGACAGCCGCGTGGAGCGGTACCGCAGCCTCCAGCTGCACTACTGGATCTCCGGTGACGCGGGCGACATCACCACCATCTACTCGGCGATCTTCGCGATGTGGACCAGGGTCTTCCACGAGATCGGCCCGCTCAATCCGGCGTTGCGCCACAGCGAGAACGCCGACTACGGCCACCGGATCACCCAGCGCTACCGGATCGTGCTGGACACCGCGATCAGGGGCGCGCACGACCACGACGACAAGCTGAGCGTGGTGCTGTCGAAGTTCTTCCACCGCGCGCGCCTGCACATCCCGCTGTACCTGCGCCGGCCGGACTTCAACGGCGGCCCGACCAACAGCAGCCGCGGCTGGGGTTCGCTCGCCGCCCTGTTCGCGGTCGTCACCGCGCCGCTGCCGGTGCTGTTCGGCCCGCTCTGGCTGCTCGTGCCGCTCGTGCTGCTGGCCGGCTCCATCGCCTCCGACCTGGGGATGTACCGCTTCGTCTGGGGTTATGCCGGGCCGGCGTTCACCGTCTACTTCACCGCGATCCACTTCCTGGTGAACGTCACCGTCGCGCTGGCGGTGTTCGTCGGCGCCGCGCATTGCGTGCTGTCCAGCAAGTTCCGCAACACCTACGACATGCCGGAAGCGTCCGCGCCGGCGATGGGGGCGTGAGCGATGGCCGGCCCGCTGGTATCGGTGATCGTGCCCAACTACAACTACGCCGGCTCGCTGGAGCTCTGCCTGCGCGCCCTGCAGGAGCAGACGTACCGGCCGATCGAGCTGATCATGGTGGACGACGGCAGCACCGACGACTCCGTCGCGGTCGCGGAGCGGCTCGGTGTCCGGGTCGTCCACACCGAGCGCAACATGGGGGTGGCCGGCGCGCGCAACCTCGGCACCACCCACGCCCGTGGCGAGATCCTGGTGTTCGTCGACTCCGACGTGGCCGCCTACCCCGACTCCGTCGAGGTGGCGGTGGGCATGCTCGCGGCCGACCCGCGGCTCGGGGCGGTGTGCAGCATCCACGACCCGGAGCCGCTGATCCGCGACAGTCTCGTCGAGGAGTACCGGGCGCTGCAGTACTACTACTGGACGGCCAGTTCCGAGGGGCCCATCTCGTTCCTCTTCCCGGCGATGGTCGCTATGCCCCGACACGTGTTCGACGAGGTCGGGGAGTTCAACACCCGGCTGCGCGAGACCGAGGAGGTCGACTACGGCCATCGCCTCACCCAGCGGTACGACATGGTGCTCACCTCGGCGGTGCGCTCCCGGCACGACCACGACGACGAGCTGTTCAAGTTGCTGCGCAAGCTGTTCAAGCGGGGGCGCGCCCGGGTGCCGCTGTACGCGCGGCGCAAGCGCTTCGCCCGCGGGTTCGAGACCTCGAACCGGGCCGGCGGCAGCCTCGCCGCGCTGGCGGCGGTGGCCACGCTGCCGGCGCTGGTGTTCGGCCCGGCCGGCGCCGCGCTGCCGGCCCTCGCCCTGGCCGTGTCGATCCTGGCGGACCTCGGCATGTACCGGTTCGTGCTGCGGCGACGCGGCCCGCTGTTCCTGCTCTACTACGGTACGGTGCATTTCGTGGTGAACGTGACCATCGCGGCCGGGGTGGCGGCCGGGGTCGTGCAGTGGTTCTTCTCCGCCAGGTTCCGCCGGCTCTACGATTCCGACCTGCTCGTGCGGCCCTCGGCCGCGGGGGAGGCGGCGACGTGACGGCTCGTCCATGCCCGCCCGCGCCACGCGCGCGTTCCGGACCCGGCCGCGGGGGAGGCGGCGACGTGATCTCGTCCGCGAAGCCTGCGACGTCCGCGCCACGCCCACGTCCCGGATCCGGCCGCCGCCGATGACCGATACGCGGGTGGTGACAGCGGCCGCCGGGCCCAGGCCGGTCCGGCGGGCGCACTGGCGGACCTGGCCCCTGCTGTCCGCGCCGGTCGCCTGGCTGGTGTTCGTGGTGCTTCATCGCGTGCTGTCCGGCCGGGTGTGGTGGTGGCAGGCTCCGGAGCTGGTCCCGCCGCTCGCCTTCGCGGTCCTCCCGGTCCTGCTGCTCGCGGTGGCCCTGCCCGCGCGCACGGCCCGTGGGTGGATCGCGGCGGTGACGCTCGCCTCCCTGGTTCTCGGCGGTGGCCTGAGCGGGCTCAATCCCGCCGCCCTGTGGCACCGTCCCCCGCCCGCCCCGCCGGGCGCGATCACGGTTTTCTCCTGGAACACGTTGTACTGGGACATGGTGACGGGCGGGGAGACGATGCCACCGCCCACCGGCACGCCGGCGCGTGACGTCGACGACTTCTACCGGTACCTGCACGACCAGAAGGCGGACGTGTACCTCCTGCAGGAGTACATCTACTTCGGCCCGGACTCGAAGGCGATCCGGGTGGACGACCTGGCCAGGCTGCGCCGGGAGTTTCCCGGCTACCACGTCGCCGCGGCGAGCGAGATGGTGACGGTCTCCCGGTTCCCGATCGTCCTGGAGCGGGGGCTCGACCTCCGCCCGTGGGTGTCGGAGAAACGCGACGCGGTCCTGCCCCCCGACCCGGGCCTGCCTGGTTTCTCGGCGGTGAAGACGCTGCGCACGGACGTACGCGTCGGCGGGGAGAGCGGGAACGGCGGGAACGGCGGGAAGATCGTCTCGTTCTACAACACGCACATCAACTCCCCCGTCCACGCGTTCCCGCCGGGCCCGGACCCCCGCCGCCTCAACCGGACCCAGCACGAGCGGCGGCAGGCCAACCTCCGCGCGCTCGCGGCCGACGTGGAGAGGAATCCGCACCCGGTCGTGCTGGCCGGAGATTTCAACGCCTCACCGGCGATGGGCATCCTGCGCCTGCTGCCGGACCGGCTGGTCGACGCCACCCCGGTGCTCGAATCGCTCTACCCCACCTCCTGGGACGACCGATGGCCGCTGTGGCGGATCGACTGGGCGTTCACCACGCCGGACGTCACCGTGCACCGGTACGGGCTGGTGCGGTCGGGGGGCCTTTCCGACCACAGCGGGCAACGCCTGGTCATCTCGACGAGCGGGTGATCCGGCGAGCAGGGAGGGACTCCGGGGGCTCCTCCGGGAGAGCGGTCAGGGCCTGGACAGCACCCGGTCGGACACGTGGGCCGCGGGGCGGATCCAGCTCGGCGGCTGCCCGAGTGGCACCCAGCCGGCGACGGCGTGGTGGGCGCCGGCCAGGACCACTCCCTCGGCCGCCCAGACCGGCAGGTCGTGGTCGCCGCGCAGGATCTCCTGGTGCAGCGCGCGCAGCTCCGGCCCCGGCTCGATGCCCAGGTGGTCGGCCAGATACCCGCGCAGGCGCGCGTACTGGGCCACCGCCTCCGCGGTGCGTCCCAGGGCGCAGAGCGCGCGCATCAGCATGCTCGCGAGCGGCTCCACGAGCGGGTAGCGGGGAACGAGAGGGGTGAGTTCGGTGACCACCGCGTCGGGCCGTCCCAGCCGCAGGTGCGCCTGCGCCCAGGTGACGACGGCACCGACGAACTGCTGCTCGATGCTGTAGCGCATCCGGGAGGCCCAGTCTCCGGAGATGCCGGTCAGCGGCGAGCCGCGCCACAGTTCCATCGCCTCGGCCAGCAGCGCGGCCCGGGCGGGGTCGTCGCCGGCACGGGTCTGCGCCTGTTTCGCCAGACGGTGGAACCGGTGGGCGTCCACCCGGTCGGGATCGGCCTCCAGGACGTAGCCGCCGCCGCCGCGCTCGATGGCGACCGCGGTTCCCGCCAGTGCCTGCCGCAGGCGTGCGATGTGGGCGTACAGCGAATCCGTCGCCCGGTCCGGCGGAAGATTCCAGACCCGGTCGATCAACGTCTGAAGTGGCACGGGATGGTTGACGTCGACCGCGAGGGCGGCCAGCACCGCGCGTCGTTGCGGTGGCCCCAGGGGAACGCGCCGGCCGTCGACGGTCACCTCGACCGGGCCCAGTATGCGGACTTCCATGCTTTCCTTCCGTGTGGCTCTCACAACGGGACCGGCTGGTGGGCGAGCACGAGCGTCACACCCAGGGTGGCGGCCCACAACATCGAGTTGGCGACCATGCCCCGGTCCCGCAGCAGGATCCGGACCGGGTCACCACCGCCTTCGTCCATCAGCTGGATCTGCAGGTAGCGGAAGAGGGCGAAGAGCGCGAAGGGCGTGGACAGCAGCATCGCCGTCTGGCCGTACTGGGGGCCGAACGGGCCCTCGTCGCGCAGGTACATGAGGCCGGAGACGAGGGCGAGCACGGAGGCGATCTGCAGCAGCCAGTTGGTCAGCTCCATCGAGTAGCCGTGGAGCGCCGGCCGGTGCGCGGCGCCGGTCTTCAACTCCTGGCGCCGCTTGCCGATGAGCAGCAGCAGGGACATCGAGAACACCGCGACCAGCAGCCAGGTGGCCGCCCGCCCCCCGGCCACCTCGTATCCCTGGACGACCCGGAGGACGAAGCAGACGGCCACCGTGCCCACGTCGACGAGCGGGATGTGTTTGAGACGGCGGCTGTACGCGATGTTGATCAGGAGGTACGCCACGATGGGCCAGTACGGCCCCGGGGTGAGGGCGATGACGGCACTGAGCAGCACGAGCAGGCAGGCGCAGTAGGCGTACGCGACCCTGATCCCCACGCGACCGGCGGCGACGGGACGGTGACGCTTGACGGGGTGGTGCACGTCGCGGTGCCGGTCGGCGATGTCGTTGCCGACGTAGACGGCGGAGGAGGCCAGGATGAACGCGACCGTGGCCAGGACGACCTCGACCACGGTGGCGAGGTTCCACAGGGAGGTGTCGATGAGCGCGAGCGGTACGAGGAGGATCGCCTTGGCCGCGTGCGAGGGCCGGATCAGTCTGAAGAGGTCCGTGACCAGGCGTGGCCGGGCCTCCGCTTTCTGCTCCGGGGCCGGTCCCCTGGGCCGCGGGAGTTCTGGAATGTCTGCCGATTCGACGACGTACATGCTTTCCTCGTCATTTCAGAAGAAGACTTTCGCCAGCGACAGCGCGCCCTGCCGCCACGCGTCGCGGCTGGTCTGGCCGGCACCCCGCGGTGAGCCGGCGGTGCGATGCTCCCGCCACCAGGCGTACGTGCGGAGGATCGCGTCCCGGTTGGACAGCCGGGGCCGGAAGCCGAGCCGGTCCCTGGCCTTTTCGATGCTGACGTAGGAGTCGGCGAGCAGCTTGTGCACCAGCCGCCCGTACACCGGGGACAGCCGGGTCCGCTCCAGCAGCCGGAGTCCGGCCAGGGCCGGCCGGACGGGCAGTGACACGACGCGCCTGCCGTGGCCGGCCGTGTCGAGCACCGCCTGGAAGTCCTCCCGCAGCGTGCCGAACTCCGCGGCCGCGAGGTTGTAGGTGTCGTTCGCGACGTCCGCCGGTGCCGTCAGGACGCCGGCCACGGCGTCCACCAGGTCCTCTATGGCGAGCATCTGGATGCGTACGTCTCCGCGGCCGAGGACCGGGAAGTTCCGGCCCTCCTCGGCCCACTCGAAGAGCATCGCGAACAGGCCCATCCGGCCGGGACCGAGGAAGGTCTTGGGGCGCAGGATCGGCACGCACATCCCGCCGGCCCGGTACTTGTCGGCCAGTTCCTCCGCCTCGGTCTTGGCCCTGGTGTAGGGGTCGACCGGCTCGCGCGGATGCTCCTCCGGGGTGGGCACCAGCTTCGGGAGCCCGTACACGGCGGTGGAGGAGATGTGGACCGTCCGCTCCACCCCGGCCCGGCGCGCGGCCTCCAGCACGCTGTGGGTGCCCCCGACGATCAGGCTCTGGATCTGCTCCGCCGGATAGCTCGGCAGCGCGCCGGCGCAGTGCACGACGGCGTCCGCCCCGGCCATCGCCTCGGACATCAGCGCGACGTCGCGCACGTCGCCGACCCGGTGGTTCCATCCCGGGTCGGGATCGGACGGCGGGCGCAGGTCCACGCCGACCACCTCGTGGCCGTCGAGCACGAGCCGCCGCACCAGGTTGCCGCCGAGCATCCCGGCGCTGCCGGTCACTACGACCCGAGAGGCCACCGCGATCCCACCTTCTCCCGTACGAACCGGGCGAGCAGCCGCGGCAGGCCCTTGGACAGGGTCTTGTCGAGGCTCTGCACGAAGTACTCGACGTCGTCGGGTTCGATGGCGAGGGTCGGCGCGACGACGAGGGGGTTCTCGACGTTCGGGCTGTAGTACGACACGATGTCGTGCTCGCTGTAGAGGTCGGCGATCACCGAGAGGGTGATCAGCTTGGTCCGGAAGTGCGGGTCGCCGGAGAAGCCGGGCACCAGCTTTCCCGCCAGGTCGAGCACCTTGGGGCCGCCGGTCAGGAACACCCCCCACAGCGCCCCGGTGCCGGTCACCTGGCCGACGACGTCCGGGTAGCGCTTCTGGATGTTCTCCAGGCCGGGCTTCAGGATGCGCTCGATCTGCCGCGCCCGCGCGGGAAAGTCCTCCTCGACGATCACGTTGATCGCCTCGATCGCGGTGACGGTCTCCTCGCCGAACCCGTAGTAGGTCGTGCTGTGCAGGATGACGTCGGAGAGCCGGTCGTAGGCCTTGCGGAAGATGGGCTCCCGCGCGGTGTACCCGGCAATGGACGCCTTGCCGCCGCCCAGCGACTTCGAGTAGACGAGGATGTCGGGCAGCAGGTCCGGATAGCGCATGAAGTAGAAGAGGCTGCCGGTCTTGCCCCAGCCGGTGTACACCTCGTCGAAGATCATGATGATGTCGTGCTCGTCGCAGAGCCGTCGCAGCTCGCGCAGGTCCGTCTCCGACCAGGAGCGCATGCTCGACGCGCTGAACGGCTCGACCATGATCGCGTAAACGTCGCACCTGCCGTCGGGGGTGCGCGCGGCGTCGACCGCCGCCCGCACGGCCGCGAGGTCGCCGTACGGGTGGACGACGATCCCCGGGAGCCCGGGGAAGCGGAACGAGTTCTCCGACGAGCCGGTCAGGCTTCCGGCCCCCAGGGTCTTGCCGTGGAAGCTGATGTCGGATCGCAGGATGGTGTTGCGCCGTCCGCCGTGATACTTGTACGCCATCTTGATGGCGCCCTCGTTGGCCTCGGCACCCGAGTTCGGGAAGTAGGAGATGTTCAGGTCGCCGGGCAGCAGCGTGGCCACGTTGTGGCTCAGCGCGGCCACGTACGGGGAGAAGAACGCCTTGTGGACCTCCATGCGCCCGGCGTCGGCGAAACGACGCCGGGCCGCCAGGATGCGCGGGTGGTTGTGGCCGTGGTTGAGGACGCCGACCCCTCCGGTGACGTCGAGGATCCGGCGGCCGTCACGGGTCCAGATCCAGGCGCCCTCGGCTCGCTCGGCGAGCTCGCGACCGAAGCCGAACGAGGTCATGAGGTTGACCTGGCTGCGGCTGACGTACTTCCCGTACAGGTTCTGGACCTGTTTCACGGTAAGGTTTTCACACTCATCGATGCCGATTAGCTCCGACACGTTCGCCCTTTCCTGGCGTTTTTCCGCATTTTGCAGCTGCTGGCGTCACAGGTGAGTTCGGTCCGAGGATGGCAATCGTCGCGAGGTGGGCGCCCGTCGGGCTCCTGCGGCAGCGCCGCCGCTGTCACCGGTCAGCCCCTGGGTCTTCCTGCGCAAGGTGCCGGCCTTCTCTCCGCGGTATGAGAAGACGAGAGACATCTCGCTAATGGTGTTAAATATGGCTATACCTCGCACCATACAAATCTGTATAGGTCGGCGCCGTGGCGCGATGAACCGCGAGCGGGAAAGGGTGGCGCGAAGCGCTGACTCGGGATTTCTTCTTTCGAAGATCCCGTGGCCGTCCCGGTCACATGTGGCGATGATTTCGGGCATGCCGGATTCCGCGATTACGGCGGGCATGAGAATTTTTCCAGCGTGTAAATTACCGGGATTACGACCGATGAGCCTGAAGATTATTTTCAGCGTGTAAGGTTTCCCGCCGGTTCCGATCACTCATTTCTCGTCGCCGCCGATCGGGTGGAGCGCTCCCATGCGGCGAAGGGCGATTTCCGGCGCGGCCCAGCGCGCCCCGGTGCGGCCCGGTGCGGCGACCTCGCCTTCGCGACCCGCCGGACGCTCGGCCGCCGGACCGGCGGCTCTCCGAGGGGCCCCGGTGTTTCTAGCCGCCCCAGCCGTACGACGGCCGGTACCGGACGACGCCGCGGGCGATCGGGAGGCCGGTGGCGTCTCCCGCCGTGCCGGGCACCTGGCGCGCGGTGGAGAGCAGGTCGGCCATCTTGGCGTTGAGCCATCGGGGATCGGCCGTGCACCCCTCGGGCGGCATGCCGAAGCGGCCGAGGGCCAGGCGGCCGAACTTGGCGTCCCGCCTGGTTCGCCGGTTGCACACGTCACCGAGAGTGCAGGCGGTGAGGAGGGAGCTGTGAAGCGCCCGCCGTACGGCCTGTACCTGCTCCTCCTCGGTCTCCTCCTGCCGGGTCCGTTCGCGGGCGAACAGGCAGAGCAGGTCGTGCATGCGGTACCGGTCCACGTCGCGGACCTCGAGGAGTTGGACGTCCGCGAGATGATCAAGGAGATCCGCGGTCTGTTCCTCCGAGCGGTCGGCCAGCGCCGCGGCGACCGCGACGCTGATGTCGGATCCGCCGAGCAGGCTCAGCAGCCGGAACATGCGGGAGTGCTCGGCCTCCAGGCTGCGGTAACTCACCATGAAGCAGGCCCGGACCGCGCGGTCGTCGGCCTGCAGCTCGGACAGGCGGTGATCCTCGACCGCGAGCCGGGCGGCGAGGACCCGCAGCGACAGGCCCGGCCGGGCGATCAGCCGGGCGGCGGCGATCCTGATCGCCAGCGGCAGGCCGCCGCAGAGCCGTACGATCGCGCGGGCCGCCCGAGGGTCGGTGGCGACGCGCTCCTCGCCGATCAGGCGGCTGAGCAGGGTGGTCGTCTCGTCCTCGGCCATGACGTCGAGGCGGAGATGCGTGACGGCGTCCAGAGAGGTCAGCATCCTGCGGGCGGTGATCAGCACGCAGCAGGCAGGGCTCGCGGGCAGCAACGGCCGTACCTGCGCGGCGTCCCGGGCGTTGTCGAACAGGAACAGCAGGCGTTTGCCGTCGGTCAGCGAGCGGAACCGCGCGGCGGCCTCGTCCACCTCGGCCGGCACGGCCGCGTCGTCGCCGCCGAGGGAACGTAACAGGCGGGCGAGGACCTCGGCCGGGTGCAGCGGCTTGACGTTGGGGGTGGAGCCGTGCAGGTTCACGTAGAGCTGCCCGTCGGGGAACCGGCCCGCGATCTGGTGGGCGACGTGCACGGCGAACGCCGACTTGCCGATCCCGGCCGCTCCGGCGACCGCGGAGACGGCGATCCGGTCCGGGCCCGCGGAGACCAGTGCCGTCCGCAGCCGTGAGATCTCGGCGGCACGCCCGGTGAAGGCGGCCGAGTCGATCGGGAGCTCGGCCGGGGCGAAGGCCCTGCGGGCGATGACCGACGGTGACGGCGCCGCCAGTACGGAGTCGTCGACGAGGATCTGCTGGTGCATGCGGATCAGGTCCGGGCCGGGATCGACGCCCAGCTCCGCGGCGAGCGTCTCCCGAGCGCGCTGGTACACCGCGAGCGCGTCGGCCCGGCGGCCGGAACGGTACAGGGCGAGCATGAGCTGTGCCCGGAGCCGCTCGTTCAGCGGATCCCTGCGCGTCAACGCCTCCAGATCGGCGAGCACCTCGCCGTGCCGGCCCAGCGCCAGACGGGCCTCCAGCGAGGCGTCCACGACGGTCGTTCTCAGCCCCTCCAGCCGCGCCGCCTCGCCCCGCAACGGCTCGGGCAGGGACAGTCCCTCCAGAACCGCCTCCGCGCGCCAGAGGCCCAGGGCCCGGGTGTACCGTTCGAGCGCGACGTCATTTCGCCCTTCGGATAACATCAGACGTCCTTGAGAGACGAGTTCTTCGAACAATCTCACGTCTGTTTCACCGGGAGCGACCCGGAGCACGTAGCCGTTGGAACCCGCCTCGATCCGGGAAGGCGAACCGAGCGCCCGGCGCAGCGCGGAGATATAGGTGTAGAGGTTCGACTCGGCGTTGGCGGGAGCATGTTCACCCCACAACCAGTCGAGCATTCGATGGGTGGGGACCGCCTTACCGGCATTGAGCAGCAGGGCGGCGAGCAGCACCCGCTGTTTGCGCCGTCCAAGGGCGATCGGCTGCCCATTGGCCGTCCGCACCTCGATCGGTCCAAGAATCTTGAAATCCATCGGCATCACTCTTCAGCGCATATCATGCACCAACATGAAACGTACAAATACGCATAAATCCTGTTTTGTATAGCGACTCATGATCGCGGTCCTCAACCTTCGGAGGGTACTCACCTGAAGGGAAGAAAAAGATTACGCGGCCGACGTCCCCGGACGCCCGTACTCCGGTGCGGCGTTCCGCGACGCGTATTGTGATCGGCCCTGCGCGACCACTCCAGCCAGGGGCGTCGCGCGGGACGGGAGGGGCGCGTCACGGCGCGAGCCGTGGACCGGCGGGCCGGTGCCGCCCGCGCGCCCGGCGCGAACATCCACCGTTCCCGGGCTCGCCGGATCCGGCCGGCAGGTCACCCCATGGGCGTTCGGCCGTGCCGCCGGAAGAGTCCGGCGGCCCCGGACGCGAGGCGGCCGCCGGTTTCTCGTGTTCCCGCTTTCTCGTGTCCCGCGCCACCGGACCACCGCGGTCTCCCCGGTGGCGGGCGACGGGGACGGCCGGTCTCCCGGCTCAGCCCTCCGCGCGCTTCTGGCGCTCGTTGTAGGCCCTCATCCGGGGGGGATAACCGGTCAGCTGCACGTCGTAGACCGGCAGGGCCAGGTCACGGGCCACCTTGCGGATCACCGCGGGGGAGCCGACCCGGCGCCGGGTCCACTCACCGTCGTCGGCGACGGCCACCGCCGTGGTGTTCGTCGCGAAGGTCTCGGGCTCGACATAGAACTCGACGCCCCGGCGCGACTTCGCGAAGGCGATGAGCGACTCGACGTCGGCGTCGGTCGTGGCGCGGTCGAACTTGGCGATCTTCGGCCCGCGCAGGCGCCTCAACCCATAGCGATCTCGCCATCTCATATTTCCTTGTATACCTCTCCTGCTCGTTCCATGGCGGAAGGCCAGGGATGGGTCTCAGGGGCTTATGGGGGTTCATCCTGATATACGAGGCCGACAATCTGGACGAGCATTGAGGTCGAAGCGGCGACGAAAGGGTATCGGTCTCATGGCAGGCACAGCGACACCAGCGGGCCCGGGGCACGGGGGAGTGCCGGCGGCAGGCCCTCAGCCCGGTCACGCGGGGCTTCGGGTCAGCAACCAGGATCGTGAGCGGGTGGTCGAGCACGTCCAGGCCGCCTACGCGGAGGGAAGGCTCGACAAGCTCGAGTTCGACGACAGGCTGGAGCGGGCGATGACGGCCCGCGTCCACGGCGACCTCGTCCCCATCATGAACGAGCTGTACGGCACGCATCCGGCCCGGTCCGTGTCCTACCCGCCCGTCAGGGGCCAGGTTCCGGCCGCGTACGGTCATCACGGCCGCCTCGGCGGGCGGGGTGAGACCGGAGGCGAGCGGCTGGGCGCGATGGCGTCCCACCTGCTCCCGCTGGTCGGCCTTCCCGTCATCGGCCCGGCGGTCATGATGCTCACCGCGGGCAGGACCTCGCCCTACGTCCGGGCCCACTCGGTGGAGGCGCTCAACTTCCAGCTGACGATGCTCGCGGCCACCATCGTGCTGGCGATCACGTTCATAGGTTTCGTCCTGACGCCCCTGCTCTGGATCGGCGGCGTGGTCCTGTCCGTGGTCGGAGCCGTGGCCGCGGCGGGTGACGGTGACTTCCGGTACCCCCTCACGCTGCGTCTCGTGAAATGACGACCGGTCTCGTGAAATAACGACCGGTTTCGCGAAATGACGACCAGGCCCGTGAAGGGCCGGGCCCGTGACGGGAACGGGCAGCCGCGGGGCGGGACGTCAGAGCATGAGGGAGCGGACCATGTCGACGGTGTCGGCCTGGTCCGCCGTCTTGTCGGTGCGGTAGCGGATGACCCTGGCGAAGCGCAGCGCCATGCCGCCGGGATAGCGGCTCGACTGCTGCACGCCGTCGAAGGCGATCTCGACGACCGTCTCGGGGCGGACGGTGACCGTCCAGCCGTCGGTGGGGCCCTCGGCGATGCCGAGGAAGTGGTCGGTCTGCCAGGCGAGCAGCTCGTCGGTCAGGCCCTTGAAAGTCTTGCCGAGCATGACGAACCCGCCGGTCAGCGGGTCGCGGGCGCCCAGGTGCAGGTTGGAGAGCCTTCCCTCACGGCGGCCGCTTCCCCATTCGGCGGCCAGGACGACGAGGTCGAGCGTGTGCCGGGGCTTCACCTTGATCCAGCCGGCTCCGCGCCGCCCGGCGGCGTAGGGCGCCAGGAGCGACTTGACCACCACGCCCTCGTGACCGCTCCTGATCACGTCCTTGAAGAACGCCTCGCCGTCCGCGACGTCGCCGGTGACCAGACGGGGGGTCACCAGCTCCGGGGGCACGGCGGCGGCCAGGGCCGCGTGGCGCGCCTCACCCGGCAGGTCGAGCAGGTCGGCGCCGTCGACCCGCAGCGCGTCGAAGAAGAAGACGCTCAGCGGGGTCCTCTCTCTCGCGCGCGGTACGTCGGTGCGGCTGGACACGCGGCCCGAGGTGACCTGGAAGGGTTCGGGGCGGCCGTCGGCGCGCAGCGCGATGACCTCGCCGTCGAGGACCAGGTCGCGGGAGGGCAGGGTGCTCATCGCCTCGACCAGCTCGGGCACCTGCGCGGTGATGTCCTCGAGGGCGCGGGTGAAGACGGTGATCCGGTCGCCCGAGCGGTGCGCCTGGACCCTGACGCCGTCGAGCTTCCACTCGACGGCGACCGGTCCGCCGAGCTTGCCGAACGCGGCCGCCATGGAGGTGGCGCTCTGGGCGAGCATCGGTGACACCGGGCGGCCGACCTCCAGGCGGAAGGCGCGCAGTGCCTCGATCCCGCCGCCGAGGGCGGCGGCGCCGACGGCGGGAAGCCAGCCGCGCAGCGTCAGAGCCCGCCTGACCTCGGCGGCCGGCACCCCGGCCGCCTTCGCCACGGCCTCGACCATCACTCCCTCGAGCGCGCCCTGGCGCAGCTCGCCCCGGAGCAGCCGCGACAGGAAGACCTGCTCCTGGCGGGTGAGGGCGCCGAACAGCTCGGCGACCAGCGTCCTGCGCGCGTTCTGCGAGCCGGGGCCGGCCAGGGCCTTGATCCGGTCGAGGAGGTCGTGGACCCCGCGCAGCGTGGCGGTGGCGGCCAGCCGGGGTTCGGGCGGATCCTGCAGGCTCGTCCAGCCCACGCCGATGTTGCGCTGCGGCAGCTCCCCGGAGAGGTAGGCGATGGCGATCTCCGCCTCGTCCGGCTCGACCCTGCCGAGCAGCTCCGCGAGGTGGGCGGTCTTCGCCAGCCGGGCGGAGCTGGCGGTCACGGCCGCCGAGGTGCGCGCGAGGTCGATCAACAACACAATGGCCAGCTTAAGAGCTACAAGCGGCATTTCGGTGAGGTGAGGGGCTGCTTTTCGGAGTCGTCGCGTTTCCGGGAGGGCGGGCCTTCCCCCGAACCCCCTGAACGTGAGCCGGCCGCCCCGCCAGGGCACGCGGGTGACGGCACCGGACGCCGGTGACGAAGCCGGACACGGGGGACGGCGCCGGACGCGGATGGCGGGAGGATACGGGGGCGGGGACGTGACAGGACGCGTCGGGCGGGCCACCCGTCGCCGGTGAGGCCCGCCCGCGCCGTCTCGTCCCGGGGCGTCAGCTCACGCCGAGCAGGTCCACGACGAAGATGAGCGTCTCGCCCGGCTTGATGCGGTTGCCCGCACCGGCGTTGCCGTAGCCGAGGTGCGGCGGGATGGTGAGGCGGCGGCGGCCGCCGACCTTCATGCCCGCGACACCCTGGTCCCAGCCCGCGATGACCCGGCCCCCGCCCAGCGGGAACTGGAAGGCGTCGCCGCGGTTCCACGACGCGTCGAACTCCTCGCCCGTCGAGAAGGCCACGCCGACGTAGTGCACGGTGACCTGGTGCCCCGCCTCGGCCTCCGGGCCGTCCCCTACGACGATGTCGACGATCTCCAGCTCCGAGGGCGGGGCGCCTTCCGGAAAGTCGATCTCCGGCTTCTCCAGTGCCACGTGGTTCTCCTTGGTCGGATGCGCGCCGGTCGATTTCCGACCGGCCGGACGACTCTACGGGTTCCGGCGCCGCCACGAGAGACATGGGGCAGGGGGCGGCTTCCGCGTCGCCCTTTTCGACGGAGCGCGCCGCCCTTTCCGGCGGAGCGAATCGCCCTTTTCGGCGGAGAGCGTGGGAGCGGCCTCGCGCACGGGGGCGGCGAGACGCGTCACCCGGGATCCCCCCGCACGGGGGCGGCGGTCATCGGCGCCGCGGGTGCCGGCGGCGCGGGGAGCCATTGCGAGAGTCACTGGGGAGCGCTCTCTGAGAAAGAGAGTGACCCGCTCGGCGAGGAGTGTCAAGGGTTCGACGGGGCGCCAACGGAACATGGCGGAAACGCGACCTTAATGTGACCTTTCTTCATGGGAGCGCTCCATGCACGAGAAAATTTAACCTCTAAATCTGCCTGACCTGCGAAAACATTTCATTGCCAGGGAGAGCGCTCTCCATAAAAAGCTGATCGTCAGACTCTGGTCGGCGTCGGGGGGACCGTTGACACGTAACCCACTTGGCATCAATCTGCTCAGGGAGCGCTCTCTCCATGATCACTTATGAGGACCCAGGAGGGTTCCATGCGTAAGTTACGCCAGCGGTTCCTCGCCCCGATGGTCGCCGTTTCCGCCCTGGCCCTGGGCCTGACCGCCTGCGGCGGCGGTGACGCCGAGACCGCCGGGAGCGGCGGAGCGGCCTCCGCGCCGGCCGAGAAGATCAAGCTGACCGTCGGGTTGTTCAGCGACTTCCACTACGCGCCGCTGTACGAGGAGTTCAAGAAGACCCACCCCAACGTGGAGATCGTGGAGCGCCGCGCGCAGTTCAACGACCACCACACCAACCTCATCACCCAGCTGACCACCGGCGCGGGCGCCGCGGACGTGGTCGCCGTCGAGGGCGGTTACATCGGCGCCTTCACCCCGGTGCCGGACAAGTTCCACAACCTCAAGGAGTACGGCCTGGACAAGCGCCAGAGCGAGTACCTCGACTGGAAGTGGAAGCTGGGCGTCTCCAACGACGGCTCCGCGCTCCTGGGCCTGGGCACCGACGTCGGCGGCCTGGCCATGTGCTACCGCCCCGACCTGTTCAAGAAGGCCGGCCTGCCCACCGACCGCGAAGAGGTCGGAGCGCTCTGGCCGACGTGGGACGCCTACATCGAGACGGGCAAGAAGTTCGTCGCGGGCAAGGTGGAGGGCGCCAAGTTCACCGACGGCCCCGGCGAGCACTTCCGCGCCATGGTCGAGCAGGCCCCCATCGGTTTCTACGACGCCCAGTACAACATCGTCGCCGCCACCAACCCCGAGGTGCGCAAGGCGTACGACACGGGCGTGAAGATGATCGACGCCGGTCTGTCGGCCAACCTCGCCGCCTTCTCGCCGCCGTGGAACACCGGCATCGCCAAGGGCACCTTCGCCACCATGGTCTGCCCCGCCTGGAAGACCGGCACGATCAAGGACCAGAAGCCCGGTGAGGGCACCTGGGACATCGCGGCCGTGCCCGGGGGCGGCGGCAACCAGGGCGGCACCCACCTGATGCTGCCCAAGCAGGGCAAGCACCCCAAGGAGGCCGCGGCGCTGATCGACCTGCTGACCAGCAAGGAGAGCCAGATCAAGCTCTTCAAGGAGGCCAGCGCGCTGCCCTCGCTGCCCGCCCTGTACGACGACCCCGCGGTGAAGGACTACGTCAACCCCTACTTCGGCAACGCGCCGATCGGCAAGATCTTCACCGACGCCGCCAAGTCGCTCAAGCCCCAGCCCGTGGGCCCCAAGGCCGGTGACGTGCTGCAGGCGATCGGCAACGGTCTCCAGCGGGTGGACCAGGGCAAGCAGAACGCCGAGGAGGCCTGGGCGCAGGCGCTCAAGGACGTCAGCAGGATCAAGTAGTCGCTCCCGGCCGGCTGGTCTCGCACCGGTCGGCCACCTGCTTGTGCCCCTGTCCTCGCGGGCGGCGCGCACCCCGCGCCGGCGAGCCGCGTGGCTCCCGCCGCGACGGGCCGCACGCCCCCGCCGTCCAACGAATCGCCGAAAGGAGCTGCCATGGCCACCCGCGCGCCCGATCGCCTGGCGGCGGTCCCACCGAACAGGCCGGTGCGACCTCGCCGCCTCCGCCGCCACCTGGTTCACCAACTCGACGTCAAGGGCTCGCCGTACGCCTACGTGGCCCCGTTCTTCCTGCTGTTCTCCGCCTTCGGGCTGTTCCCCCTGGCCTACACCGCCTGGGTGAGCCTGCACGAGTGGACGCTGCTGCGGGACGAGCACCCCTTCGTCGGTCTGGACAACTTCAGGACGCTGCTCGCCGACGACTACTTCTGGAACGCCACCTTCAACACCCTGTCCATCGGGGTGCTGTCCACCGCGCCGCAGCTGCTGCTGGCCATCTGGCTGGCCCACCTGCTCAACCGGCCGCTGCGGGCGCAGACCTTCTTCCGCATCACTCTGCTGCTGCCCAACGTGACCAGCGTGGTCGCGGTGGTGGTCATCTTCAGCCAGCTGTTCGGCCGGGACTTCGGCATGATCAACTGGGTGTTCTCGCTGGTCGGCGTCGACGGTGTCGCCTGGAACGAGGGGGTGCTGAGCTCCCACTTCGCCATCTCCACCATGATCATGTGGCGGTGGACGGGCTACAACGCCCTGATCTTCCTGGCGGCCATGCAGGCCGTGCCGCGCGAGCTGTACGAGGCGGCCACCATCGACGGCGCGAGCGGGATGACCCAGCTCCGCAAGATCACCATCCCGATGATCAAACCCACGATCATCTTCGTCGTCATCACCTCGACGATCGGCGCCATGCAGATCCTCGCCGAGCCGCTGCTGTTCAGCTCCTACATCATCACCGGCGGGGTGGACCGGCAGTACCAGACGCTCGCGCTGTTCATCTACGAGAACTTCACCAAGCTCGACTTCGGCTACGCCTCGGCCATCTCCTGGATGATGTTCGTCTTCATCGTGGTGATCGCCGGCATCAACTACCTGCTCACCCGTCGCGGGAAGGGAGGGCTGTCGTGAGCGCCCACACCGCCGTCTCCGCGGTCCGCCGTCGCTCCGGCGGCACGGCCCGCAGGCTCACCTACCTCACGCTGACCGCGGTGGCGTTCTTCTCCATGCTGCCGCTCTACTACAGCATCGTGGTGGCCTCCCGCGACAACGCGGCCCTGGCCGACGTCCCGCCGCCGCTGATCCCCGGCGGCAACTTCTTCGCCAACGTCGCGCGCGTCTTCGACACGGTCCCCTTCGCCCTGGCGATGCTCAACTCCGTCATCGTCTCCGGCTCCGTCGCGATCGCGGTGATGTTCTTCTCCACGCTGGCCGGGTTCGCCTTCGCCAAGCTGCGCTTCCGCGGCCGCAACGCCCTGCTCCTGCTCACCGTGGCGACGATGATGGTGCCGACCCAGCTCGGCATCATCCCGCTGTACATGCTGATGGTGAAGCTGGAGTGGACCGGCACCATGTACGCGCTGATCGTGCCCGCGCTCGTCAACGCGTTCGGCGTGTTCTTCATGACCCAGTACCTCTCCCGGGCGCTGCCGACCGAGCTGCTGGAGGCGGGGCGGGTCGACGGCTGCAGCACCTGGGGCCTGTTCTGGCACGTCGTGCTCCCGGCCGCCCGCCCCGCGGCGGCCGTGCTCGGCATGCTCACCTTCATGTCGGTCTGGAACGACTACTTCTGGCCGCTGGTCGTCCTGACCCCGGAGGATCCGACGGTCCAGGTCGCCCTGTCCACACTGGCCAGCGGATACGTCAACGACTACGTGCTCGGCCTGGCGGGCACCACGCTCGGCACGCTGCCACTGGTCATCGTGTTCGCGCTACTCGGCAAACAGATCATCGGAGGAATCATGCAGGGAGCGGTGAAGGGATGACCGTCGTCGGCACTCGGGGGGCCACCCTTACGGAAGGGCGTGCGGACTTCCCCACCGGTTTCGTCTGGGGCGCGGCCACCGCGTCCTACCAGATCGAGGGAGCCGTGAAGGAGGACGGCCGCGAGCCCTCGATCTGGGACACCTTCTCCCGCACCCCGGGCAAGGTCGCCGGGGGTGACACCGGCGACGTGGCGTGCGACCACTACTTCCGCCACGCCGACGACATCCGGCTGATGAGCGAGCTGAACCTGGCCGCCTACCGGTTCTCGGTGGCCTGGCCCAGGGTCCAGCCGTACGGCAAGGGGCCCGTCAACACGCGCGGCCTCGACTTCTACAGCCGCCTGGTGGACAGGCTGCTGGAGGCGGGCATCACGCCGTACGCCACCCTCTACCACTGGGACCTCCCGCAGGCGCTGGAGGACGCGGGCGGCTGGCCCGAACGCGACACCGCCCACCGCTTCGAGGAGTACGCGGCGGCCGTGCACGCGCGGCTGGGAGACCGGGTCCGCAACTGGGCGACCCTCAACGAGCCGTGGGTGGCCGCCTTCCTCGGCTACGGCAACGGGGTGCACGCGCCGGGCAGGACCGACGCCGCGGCGGCCTTCCGCGCCGCCCACCACCTGTTGCTGGGGCACGGGATGGCGGCGCGGGCACTCCGCGAGGGCGGCGCGCAGGAGATCTCGCTGGTCCTGAACCTGTCACCGGTGATCACCCCCGCCCAGGTGGACGATCCGGGGGCCGAGGTCTCCGAGGCGGACGCGGAGGCGGTCGGCCGGATCGACACCCTGCTGGTCAGGCAGTTCCTCGACCCGGTGCTGCGCGGGGAGCATCCCGAGGGGTTCCTCGACATCGTCGGGCGCAACGGCGGCCTCGGACACATCTGGGACGGAGACCTGGCGACCATCAACCAGCCGATCGACCTGGTGGGCATCAACTACTACAACCCGTGCGTGGTGGAGGCGGGGCCCGGCCAGGCGGCCGACGCGGCGTGGCCGGGCAGCGAGGACATCCGGTTCTGCCCCGCGGACGGCGTGCCCGCCACCGCGATGGGCTGGCCGATCGTGCCGAACGGGCTCTCCCGCCTGCTGGTGCGGCTCTCCGACGACTACCCGGAGGTCGGCCTGATCATCACCGAGAACGGCGCGGCCTTCGACGACGTCGTGGAGGACGGCCACGTCCACGACGTTCGCAGGACCGAGTATCTGGACGGCCACCTGCGCGCCGTGCACGCCGCGATCGCCGACGGGGCGGACGTGCGGGGTTATCTGGTCTGGTCTCTGCTGGATAATTTCGAGTGGGCCGAAGGGTACCGGCGTAGGTTCGGAATCGTGCACGTCGACTTCGCCACCCAGCGGCGTCTGCTCAAGGACAGCGCGTTGTGGTACCGCGATGTCATCACGCGTAACGGACTGTAACCGATCGTAGGGGAAGAACACGATGAGACGACCCACCCTGGAGGCGGTCGCCGCCCGTGCCGGGGTCTCCCGGTCGACCGTCTCCCGGGTGGTGAACGGCCAGACCACGGTCACCGCCGACATCCGGGACCTGGTCATGCGCGCGGTGAACGAGCTCGGCTACGTCCCCAACGGGGCGGCGAGGAACCTGGTGACCCAGACGACCAACTCGGTCGCGCTGGTCGTCTCGGAGTCGCCGAACCGGGTGTTCTCCGACGACCCGATGTTCTCCACCGTCATACGCTCGGCCAGCCTGGAGCTGGAGGCCGTCAACAAGCAGGTCGTGCTGCTGCTGGCCGGGTCGCCGGAGAGCCACGCCCGGGTGGAGCACTACATCGCCGGCGGCCACGTCGACGGCGTCATGCTGGTCTCCAGCCACGGCGCCGACCCGCTGCCGGTCGCGCTCACCCGGCTGCGGGTCCCGGTCGTCTCCTACGGCAGGCCCGCCGTGCCGGTCGCGATCCCGTACGTCGACAACGACAACGTCGAGGGCGCCGCCGCGGCCGTGCGGCACCTGCTGGAGCGGGGCAGGCGGCGCATCGCCACCATCGCCGGGCCGCTGGACATGATCGGCGGGCAGGACCGGCTGGCCGGATACCGCGAGGTGCTCCGCGACTCCGACCGCCGCTCGATCATCGCGGTCGGCGACTTCACCCGGGAGTCCGGGGCGGTCGCGATGCGGCAGCTGCTGGCCGACGACCCGGAGATCGACGCGGTCTTCGCCGCGAACGACCTGATGGCGATCGGCGCGATGCACGCGCTCCGCCAGGCGGGCCGGCGGATCCCCGAGGAGGTCGCCATCGTGGGCTACGACGACATAGAGGCCGCCCGCTACACCGACCCGCCGCTGACGACCATCCACACGCCGCACGCCGAGCAGGCCGCGGCGATGGTCCGCCTGCTGCTCTCCCTCTTCGACGGCGGCCCCGCCGAGCCCATGATCGTGTCCACCGAGCTGGTGGTCCGGGCCTCCTCGTAGTCCCCGTGGTCCCCGGCGCGGCCCTCTCCGGCCGGGTCCCGGACTCACGGTCCCCGGCCGGTCCCGCTCCGGCCGGGCCGTGGGCTCACGGTCCCCGGCCGGGTTCCGGGCTCGTGGCCCCGGCCGGGGCCATGGCCGCCGTACCCGGTCGTCGCCGGCCGGGCCGCGGGCCCGGGCGGTGTTCAGGAGGCGGTGGATCCCCGGACGACCAGCTCGGTGGGGAGCATCACCTGTGCCTTCTCCTCCAGGTCGAGGACCATGCGGGCGAGCCTGCGTCCCATCTCGACGGTCGGCTGCCTGACCGTGCTCAGCGGGGGCTCGGTGTAGGACGCGGCAGGGATGTCGTCGAAGCCGACCACCGCGACGTCGTCGGGAACCCGCCGGCCCGCCTGGCGCAGGGCCGGCAGCGCGCCCAGCGCCATCATGTCGTTGGCCACGAACACCGCGTCGATCTCCGGGTCGTCGGCCAGCAGCTGCCGCATCGCCGACGCCCCCGACTCCCGGGTGAAGTCGCCGACCGCCACGATGGAGCGGCGGTCGGAGTCGCGCAGCACGGCGCGGTAGCCGTTGAGCCGGTCGATCCCGGCGATCATGTCCTGTGGTCCCGCGATGGTGGCGATGCGCCGCCTGCCCCGCTCCATCAGGTGCCGCACCGCGCGCTCGGCGCCTCCGGCGTTGTCCATGTCCACGTACGGCAGGCTGCTGGGCACGGTCGGCCGGCCGCTGCACACCACCGGCACCCCGCGCCTGGCGAGGATGCCCGGCAGCGGGTCGGTGCCGTGCATGGACGCGATGACCACGCCGTCCACGTGACCGTTGGTGGCGTAGCGCTCGACCCGCTGGTAGCCGCCCGCCATGCCGGTGAGCATCAGCACGAGCTGCTTGTCGGCCTCCTCGATCTCCATGCTGACCCCGCGGATGATCCCGGCGAAGGTGGGGTCGTCGGAGAAGACGCGGGTCGCCGGCTCGGGGAAGACGAGTGCTATGGAGTCGGCCCGCTGGGTGACCAGGCTCCGCGCCGCCTGGTTGGGCACGTAGCCCAGCTCCTCCACGGCGCGGTTGACCGCGTCGCGGATCTGCGGTGCCACGCGCGTGGAGCCGTTGACCACGCGCGAGGCGGTCGCCCGGGACACGCCGGCCCGGGCGGCCACCTTCTCCAGGGTTGGACGGGCCCTCACAGCCCGTTCCGGCGTACGACCTCGCTGTACCACAGGGCGCTGTCCTTGGGGGTGCGTCGTTGCGTCGCGTAGTCGACGTGTACGACGCCGAACCGCTTGCGGTACCCTTCGGCCCACTCGAAGTTGTCCAGGAGTGACCAGACGAGGTAACCGCGCAGGTCGGCGCCGCCCTCGATGGCCGCGTGCGCCGCGCGCAGGTGCCCGTCGAGGTAGGAGAGACGGCCGGCGTCGTGCACCTCGCCGTCCTCGACGACGTCGTCGAAGGCGGCGCCGTTCTCGGTGATGATCAGTGGGGTGCCCGGATAGTCGCGCGACAGCCGCAGGAGCAGGTCGGTCAGGCCGAACGGCTGGACCGGCCATCCCATCGCGGTCCGCGGCGCGTCGGCTCCGCCGAAGGCGATGCCCTCGCTGCCCGGGTAGACCGGGTTGGCGGGCTCGCCGGTGCGGGCGGTCACGGTCTGCGGGTGGTAGTAGTTCACGCCCAGCAGGTCGATCGGCTCGCTGATGATCTCCAGGTCCCCGTCGTGGACGAAGGACCAGTCGGTGAAGCGGCGGGCCCGCTCGACGACGTCGGCGGGATACTCCCCGCGCAGCACCGGGTCCAGGAAGATCCGGTTCTGCAGGCCGTCGACGAGCTCGGCGGCCGGGGTGTCGTCACCGATCACCGGGGAGAGGTTGAGCGTGATGCCGACCGTGGCGGCGCCGGAGGCGCGCAGCGCCTGGACGGCCAGGCCGTGGCCGAGCAGCAGGTGGTGGGCGGCGGCGAAGCCCAGCGCGGGCTCGGCGAGACCGGGGGCGTGGATGCCCGACGCGTAGCCGAGGAAGGCCGAGCACCAGGGTTCGTTCAGGGTGGTCCACGTCTCGACCCGGTCACCCAGCCTGCCGTGCGCGATCGCGGCGTAGTCGGCGAAGTGCGCCGCGGTCTCCCTGTTGGTCCAGCCGCCGCGGTCCTCCAGGGTCTGCGGCAGGTCCCAGTGGTAGAGCGTCACGATGGGAGTGATGCCGTTGCCGAGGAGCTCGTCGACGAGGCGGTCGTAGAAGTCCAGGCCGCGCGGGTTGGCCGGGCCGGATCCGTCGGGCTGCACGCGGGGCCAGGAGATGGAGAAGCGGTAGGAGTGCAGGCCGAGGTCGCGCATGATCGCGACGTCCTCGGGATAGCGGTGGTAGTGGTCGCACGCGACGTCACCCGTGTGACCGGCGTGGACCTTGCCGGGAGTCCGGGAGAAGGTGTCCCAGATGGAGGGGCCCCTGCCGTCATCGCGGGCGGCGCCCTCGATCTGGTAGGCCGCAGTGGCGGCGCCCCAGACGAAACCCTCTGGAAACCTCAGCACGCCGGAGTCCTGAAGGTCGTAGGACTTTTCGGCGGACATGGTCATGTCCTCACCGCCCCATTCTGTTCGGCTGTCACGTGAGAGCGCTCTCTGGAGCATCACGGTATCGCACCGATCGTGTCAAGAAAATTGAAACTGTAACCGTAATATCACAGTTCTTGACATCGCATGGTGGGCAGACAATTCTTCCAGAGAGCGCTCTCACACTCCCCGGCAATTGTGTATATGGAGGAAGGTTCCATGTCGCTCCTCTCTCGGCCTCGGCGCACCGCCCTTGTGGCGGGCACCATAGGGCTGGCTTTGGTCGTCACCGCCTGTGGATCCTCGGACCCCGCGCCATCCGCGGGTGGCGGTGCCAGCACCGCTCCCGAATGCGCCGCCTTCAGCCAGTACGGCAAACACGAGGGCAAGACCGTCAGCATCTACTCGCCGATCCGCGACGTCGAGGCCGATCTCTTCGAGAAGGCGTGGAAGCCGTTCGCCGACTGCGTCGGAATGAAGATCACTTATGAGGGCACCGGCGAGTTCGAGGCCCAGATCCAGGTCCGCGCCGACGGTGGCAACCCCCCCGACATCGCCTTCTTCCCCCAGCCGGGCCTCCTGGAGCGCTTCGCCAAGGCAGGAAAGCTCAAGCCCGCCTCCGAGGAGGTCAAGAAGCTCACCGCCGAGGGCTGGTCGGAGGACTGGGCCAAGTACTCCACCGTCGACGGCGTCTTCTACGGCGCCCCGCTGGGTGCCAGCGTGAAGTCCTTCGTCTGGTACTCGCCGAAGATGTTCACCGAGAAGGGATGGGCCGTCCCCAAGACCTGGGACGAGCTCATGACGCTCACCAACACGATCGCCGGCACCGGCGTCAAGCCGTGGTGCGCGGGCATCGAGTCCGGTGACGCGACCGGCTGGCCGGCCACCGACTGGATCGAGGACCTCATGCTCAGGGAGGCCGGTCCCGAGGGATACGACGACTGGGTGAGCCACAAGACCCCGTTCAACGACCCCAAGGTCACCGCGGCGGTCGACAAGGTCGGCGCGATCCTCAAGAACGAGAAGTTCGTCAACGGCGGCTACGGCCCGGTCAAGTCGATCGCCAGCACCGCCTTCCAGGAGGGCGGCGTCCCGATCACCGAGGGCAAGTGCGCCCTGCACCGCCAGGCGTCCTTCTACGCCAACTTCTGGCCCGAGGGCACCAAGGTGGCCGAGGACGGCGACGTGTTCGCCTTCTACCTGCCGGGCAACGACCCGGCCAGCAAGCCGGTGCTCGGCGCGGGCGAGTTCGTGGCGGCCTTCACCGACCGTCCCGAGGTCAAGGCCGTCCAGGCCTACCTCGCCGGCGCGGAGTTCCCCACCACCCGCATGAAGCTGGCGACCTACGTCACCGCGCGCAAGGGCGTCGACCCGGCCAACGCCCAGAACCCGATCGACAAGCTCTCCATGGAGATGCTCCAGGACCCGAGCACGGTCTTCCGCTTCGACGGCTCGGACCTGATGCCGGCCGCGGTCGGCGCGGGCACGTTCTGGAAGGGCATGACCGACTGGATCAACGGCAAGGACACCAAGACGGTCCTCGACTACATCGAAGCCTCCTGGCCCAAGTCCTGACCTATCCCGGTGGGTCCGGCCCCGCGTGACGCGGGGCCGGACCGTCGCCCGCCCGGCCCGATCCTTCCGGGAGATCCTCCGATGGACTTCGACTTCGCCGCCGAACTGCCCAAACTCGTCCAGCTGCTGATCGGCGTCGCCGCCTTCCTCGTGGTGGTCGCGGTGGTCCTGGTGCTGGTCGACCGCGCTCCGATGCGGCGGCGCGCGTGGCCCCACGCCACGATCCTTCTTCTGCCCGCCCTCCTGCTCCTCGCCATCGGCCTGGTCGTACCGGCTGTGCGGACCACCCTGCTGTCGTTCATGAGCGGCGACGGCAAGCTGTGGGTCGGCCTGGACAACTACGCCTGGATGTTCACCCAGCCCGAGGCGGTGACCGTCCTGCGCAACACCCTCGTCTGGGTGCTGCTCGTCCCGCTGCTGGTGACCGCGATCGGCCTGGTCTACGCCGTCCTGGTCGACCGCACCCGCTTCGAGTCGCTCGCCAAGTCGCTGGTCTTCCTGCCGATGGCGATCTCCTTCGTCGGCGCGGGCATCATCTGGCGCTTCGTCTACGCCTACCGCTCCGAGGAGCAGGACCAGATCGGCCTGCTCAACCAGATCACGGTCGCCTTCGGCGGCGAGCCGCAGCAGTGGCTCCAGGAGGCGCCGCTCAACACGCTGTTCCTGATCGTGGTCATGGTCTGGATCCAGGCGGGGTTCGCCACCGTGGTGCTCTCCGCCGCGATCAAGGGAATCCCCGCCGAGATCGTCGAGGCCGCCAAGCTGGACGGGGCGACCCCGCTGCAGATGTTCTTCCGGGTGACGCTGCCGTCCATCCGCTCGGCCGTGATCGTGGTGCTGGTCACGCAGTCGATCGGCACGCTCAAGCTGTTCGACATCGTCCGAACCATGACCGGCGGCCAGTTCGACACCAGCGTCATCGCCAACGAGATGTACAACCAGGCGTTCCGGTACGGCGAGACGGGCAAGGGCGCGGCCCTCGCGGTCTTCCTGTTCGTCCTGGTGACCCCGATCGTGATCTACCAGATCCGCCAGCGCAGAGAGGCCGTCAGGTGACCGGGCGAGCAAGCCTGCACGGCGCCGCGAGCACGCGGCGGGCGAAGGAGTCCACATGGCCACGTTGACCCAGACCGTGGTGCGGCCCGAGGTGACGACCGCGCCGCAGCGCGTACGGCGGAGGCTGAGCGGCCGGATCGCCGGCGTCGTCGCGATCGTCATCGCCGTCCTGTGGACCACCCCGACCTTCGGCCTGCTGCTGTCCTCGCTGCGCCCGGAGGACCAGATCAAGTCCAGCGGCTGGTGGACGTTCTTCTCCAGCCCGCAGATCACGCTGGAGAACTACCAGGAGGTCCTGTTCGGCACCTCCTCGTCCTCCGGCCAGATGATGAGCTTCCTGATCAACTCGATCGTCATCACGATCCCGTCGGTGCTCTTCCCGCTGGCCCTGGCCACCTTCGCCGCGTACGCGCTGGCCTGGCTGCCGTTCCGCGGACGAGAGTGGATCTACATCGGCATCTTCGCGCTGCAGATCGTGCCGCTGCAGATGGCGCTCGTCCCGCTGCTGTCGTTCTTCTCCGAGGGCGTGTCCGTCTTCGGCCTGCAGCTGATGCCCGCCTGGGACCTGGAGGGACCGGCCCGGTTCGTCCAGGTCTGGTTCGCGCACACCTGCTTCGCGCTGCCGCTGGGCGTCTTCCTGCTGCACAACTTCATGTCCGAGCTTCCCGGCGAGCTGATGGAGGCGGCGAGGGTCGACGGGGCCAGTCACGGGAGGGTCCTGCGGACGATCGTCCTCCCGCTGGTCGGGCCCGCGCTCGCCACCTTCGCGATCTTCCAGTTCCTCTGGGTCTGGAACGACCTGCTGGTGGCCCTGATCTTCGCCGGGGGCACCCCGGAGAGCGCCCCGATGACGGTACGGCTGGCGCAGATGGCCGGCACCAAGGGCAACGAGTGGCAACGCCTGACCTCTGGGGCGTTTGTCTCGCTGATCATCCCGCTGATCGTCTTCCTGTCGATGCAGCGCTACTTCGTCCGCGGCCTGCTGGCGGGCAGCGTCAAGGGCTGATCCGCGGCATCCCGCCGTTCCTCCGCCGCGACCCGGCGGGCACCCTCTCCGGGGCGCCCGCCGGGTTTTCCGTACGTGCCCGGGGAGTTTCCGGCACGTTGCCTCAGGAGCCGGGCCGCTCCTTGGCGGCCGGGGCGGCGGGGCGGTCGGGAGAGACCGGCTGAGCGGGGATCCGGTGCTCGGCGGTGCCGGGCCGCGCGGGGACGGGGCGCTCCCCGGTGTCCGGCGAGGTGCCCGGTGAGGTGGCCGAAGCGGTGCCCGGCGAGGTGGCCTGCGACACGGGGGCCGGGTCGTCCTCGGTGGCGGACCCGGCCGGGGCGTCCGCGTGCGCGGGAAGGTCGGAGGTGACCGGTCGCGGGGCGAGGTCGGGGGTGACCGGCTGCGGGGGAAGGTCGGAGGTGACCGGGCGGCCGGAGATGTCGGGGGCGGTCGGCTGCGGGGGGACGTCGGTGGCGAGCGTCCGCGGGGGAGCGGGGTTGCTCGGCGTGGTGGTCCCCGCGGCGGCCGGGTCGTACAGGCCGGCGGACGGGGGAACCTCGACCACCACGGTGTCCGCCGGGCCGGGGGTGGACTCCAGGACGGCCCGCGCGTGGTCCATGTGCGAGGCCGCGACCAGCACGTCGTAGCGGCCGGCGACGATCGCGCTGCGCGAGGCGAAGTCCCGCTTGCCGCCGGTGAACACGTGGTTGATGAACCCGAACGCGGCGCCCATCACCGCGCCCCACAGGGCCGCCCAGAGCACGAGCACGAAGAACGACAGCGTGGTCGAGGTGAACAGGCCGAGGAACATCCCGACCACGGCGCCGAAGGCCGCGCCGCTCCCGGCCCCGGTGAGCGCGGCCCGCCCGTTGGTCATCCTGCCGGTGACGGTCTCCTCGAGTTTCAGGTCGCTGCCGACGATCGCCACGTTCTCGACGGGAAAGCCCGCGTCGGAGAGCCCGTCCACGGTTCGCTGCGCCGCGAGGTAGTTGTCGTAGCCTGCCAGGACCCTCCGGTCCACGACGACCTGCGTGTCCAGGCCGGTGGGCGTTCCATTCATTTCCGCTCGCCTTTCGGGGGTGGGAGATGGCTCGACGGGCCGACTACCCCGTGTCCGCAGGAGGATGCGCGTCTCCCGCCGGGATCTGGCCGCGAGTGGCGAACGCCGGGAACCGTGAGTGATGAACCTCCGGGAACTGCGGGCGGAGGATCCGGGTACCGCGACAGGCGAACCCCATTAATCGGGAAAGAAACCCGGACAATTTGGACATTGGTAAGGGCTTACCGTTAGGGTTCCTACAAGATGGCGCCAGTGCAGGCGGGAGACGGGGCACCGGTGTCAGGGTCACGAAGGAACCGGAAATGATCGTGCTCATCGCGGTGGTGGAGGTGGTGCTGGTACTCGCGGCCTTCGCGGCGGTGTACAGGCTCACCCGCTACCGGAGCAGGCCGATGTGGCTGAAGGACCGTGTGCCCGACACCCGCGCCGACCCCGATGACCAGGCGCCGCGGGCCCGCGGCAGGTGACCGGCGAGAGCGGGCGCCACGCGTACGGCGGCGCCGCGCTCTCACGGGTGGATCCGCCGCGGGCGGCGGCACCGGTCCCCCGCACGGGAGGCGGCACCGCGCCCTCGCGGGCAGATCACCAGCTCTGGTGGAGCGGCATGCCCTCGGTGTAGCCGGACGAGCTCTGCACGCCGACCACCGCCCGCTCGTGGAACTCCTCCAGGGTGGAGGCGCCCGCGTAGGTGCACGAGGAGCGCAGGCCGGCCACGATGGCGTCGATCTGGTCCTCGACGCTGGGCATCGCCGGATCGAGATACATCCTGGAGGTGGAGATGCCCTCCTCGAACAACGCCTTGCGCGCCCGGTCGAAGGGGGAGTCCTCGGCCGTGCGCAACCGCACCGCGCGGGCCGAGGCCATGCCGAAGTTCTCCTTGTACTTGCGCCCGTCGGCGGAGGTGCGGGTGTCGCCGGGCGACTCGTAGGTGCCCGCGAACCACGAGCCGATCATCACGTTGGACGCCCCCGCGGCCAGGGCCAGGGCCACGTCGCGGGGGTGGCGGACACCGCCGTCGGCCCACACGTGGCGGCCCAGCCTGCGGGCCTCGGCGGCGCACTCCAGCACGGCGGAGAACTGCGGGCGGCCCACGCCGGTCATCATCCGGGTGGTGCACATGGCGCCCGGGCCGACGCCGACCTTCAGGATGTCCGCCCCGGCCTCGACGAGATCCCGCACGCCCTCGGCGGTGACGACGTTGCCCGCCGCGACGGGCACGTCGGGGTCGAGGGCCCGGACCGCCCTCAGGGCGCTGATCATCTTCTCCTGGTGGCCGTGGGCGGTGTCCACGACCAGGCAGTCCACCCCGGCGTCGAGGATCTCCTTGGCCTTGGCGGCCACGTCGCCGTTGACCCCGACGGCCGCCGCGACGCGGAGCCTGCCCGAGTCGTCGACGGCGGGCCGGTACAGGGTGGCGCGCAGCGCGCCCGTCCTGGTGAGGATGCCGACCAGCCTGCCCTCCGCGTCCACGACCGGGGCGAGCCGGTGGCGGCCCCCGTGGAGGCGGTCGAAGGCCTCGCGCGGGTCGAGCCCGGCGGGCAGCGTGAGCAGGTGGTCGGACATCACCTGGGAGAGCTGGGTGTACATGTCCACGCCGGAGCAGTCGCTCTCGGTGACCACGCCGGCCGGACGGTTGTCCCAGTCGACGATGATGATCGCGCCGTGGGCCCGCTTGGGCAGCAGGTTGAGCGCCTCGCCGACGGTGTCGTGCGGGGTGAGCGTCAGCGGGGTGTCGTGGACCAGGTCGCGCTTCTTGACCCAGTCGACGACGTCGGCGACCACGTCGATCGGGATGTCCTGCGGGATCACGGTGATCCCGCCCCGCCGCGCGACGGTCTCCGCCATCCGCCGTCCCGCCACCGCCGTCATGTTGGCGACCACGACGGGGATGGTGGTTCCGGTGCCGTCCCGGCTGGAGAGGTCGACGGCGAGCCGAGAACCGACGGAGGAGAGCGACGGGACCATGAAAACGTCGCTGTAGGTCAGGTCGTAGGCCGGTGCCATCTCATTGAGAAATCTCACGTTGATCCACCTTATCCCGTGAATTGCCAAAGATGAGCGTTCCCCTTTTCCGCTTCTCCGAAGAGGACCGGCAGGTCGGGCCGGAGGCTAAGATCCGGTTTGCGCGAATAAGTGGATGGCCATGAGGAGGCATTGTGATCGTGGTTGATCGGCCCGAGATGCTCGTCGTAGGTCATGCGGTACGGACATCGAACGCCGACGAGATGGAGCCGGGCCGGGGGAGGCTCGGCGCGCTCTGGGCGCGGGCGGGATCCCCGGGGGCCTTCGCCCACGTACCGGGACGGGTCGACGAGAACATCTACGCGGTGCTCACCGACTACGAGAGTGATCATCACGGCGCCTACACCCAGATCGTCGGGGTCGCCGTGCGCAGCGCCGCGGCGCTGCCCGAGGGCATGGTGGCGGTACGGGTCCCCGGGGTGCCGTCGCTGAAGGTCGAGGCCCGCGGGCCGATGCCGGGCGTCCTGCGGGAGGCGTGGCAGCAGCTGTGGAAGCACACCGAGTCGGGAGGCACCCCGCCGAGGGCCTTCACCACCGACCTGGAGGTGCACCACCCGGGGGGCGCCGACATCTACGCCGCCGTGTTCCCCTCGATGGGCTGACCGTCCGCGGCGAGGCTGGGAGTCTCGCCGCCCCGGTCGTGTCCGTGCTCGTCGCCCTCGTCGCCGGGGTCGTCCTCGTCGTCCGGCGGCGGGTCGGACATCTGCCAGCCCGCCAGGAGCGCCGGCAGGATGAGGTGCGTCGTGATCACGGCGCTCATGAGCGTGACGATCGCCGCCGCCGGGATCTGGACGATCTTCTCGGCTTCGCGCGAAGCGAGCAGGAGAACCAGGCTGAGAACGACGAGGACCATCGTGGTTCCCCGGCGGGCGTCGGCCTGGATCTTCTGGCGTTCGCGGATCTGGCGTTCGTCGAGATAGCGCTCGGCGAGGCCGACCACGCCGCGGGTGGCCGTGACGAGCGCCGACCAGACCACGAAATAGATCGCCAACGCGCTTCCCGCCAGGGCGAAGGTGGTCCACATGGCGACGTCGCTCGGCGCCAGGTACCAGCACACGATCGCGCTGATCCAGATCATCCCGGCGGATCCGGCGCCCATGCCGGCGAGGATCCGGCGCCGCCGGCGGGTGGCGTACCAGGAACGCGGCGGCCATTCACGGTAGCGGGCCTCCAGCCGCTCGGGAGTCAGCTCACCCATCACTTCACCTCACTGCCCAGTCGGGGGAACGGCTTCAGGGAGAAAACGACCTCCAGCGGCACCTCAAAATACTCGGCGATGCGCAGGGCGAGGAACAGGCTCGGGCTGTACTCGCCGCGTTCCAGATAGCCGATCGTCTGGTAGTGGACCCCCAGCGCGGCCGCCAGATCCTTGCGCGAGACACCGCGCTCGGCTCTCAGCACCGGGATCCGGTTGTACACGGCTTCCGCAGACATCCCAGCAGTCTCCCAGCATTCACGAGCCCTGCGCGGCGAGCTGCCGCTCGGCGAGCCGGGATCCGGACTCGCGCCGGGTAACCCGGCGGATCAGCTTCGGTGCCAGCAGCATCCCCACTACCGCCCACAGCGCGAGCGCGGCGGCCACCCAGGGCAGGCGCCAGCTCCCGCCGATCTCGACGGCCAGTACGGAGTCGGGCATGAACGCCGCGCGCAGGCCGAGTCCGTGCCAGTAGAGGGGGAACGCCTGCGAGATCCACTGGACGAACTCGGGCATGTACGTGACGGGGACCATGACGCCCGAGGTGATCATCAGGATCATCATCGGCAGCCCCAGGATCCCGGCCGCGGCCTTCGGCCCGGGGACCAGGCAGCCGATCGTCGCACCCAGCGGCACGACGGCGACCGTGCCCAGCACCGTCACCCACACCAGGGTCGTCCAATCACGGGGGAGTGTGACTCCGCCCAGGGCGACGCCCGTGACCACGATCAGCACGCTCTGCACGAGGATCTGGCACAGCACGGTCACCCCTCGCCCGACGAGGTAGGCCGGGATCCCGCCGGGAACGATCCGCAGCCGTAGGAGCGTCCCCTCCTCGCGGTCGGCGGCGATCGCCATCGGAAGGGTCATCAGACCGTTGGAGAAGACGGTGAAGGCCAGGAAGCCGATCATCATGAACGTGCCCTGGGAGGCGCTCGTCCCCTTCACCGAGCCGTCGCCGATGAAGAGCATCAGCAGGGCGAAGGTCCCCACCGTGCCGATCGCCGTGGTGATCAGTTCCTTGCGGTCCTTGATCAGGTGCAGGTGCTCGGCCCAGCCGCGTCGCAGGCCGATGCGGAGTGCTCTGACGTTCATGCCGCCCTCCCGACGAGGCTCAGGTAGTTCTCCTCCAGCGACGGACGCCGGATCTCCAGATCGGGCACCGGGCCGCCGAACCTCTGGTGCAGCTCCCACGCCGCCCGGGACGGGTCCGCGGTGGTCAGGACCCGCTCCCGGCCGTCCTCCGTCCAGCGCACGTGCGACCGCGCCTGCACGGCCTGTGCCAGCTCGGACGGGGTTCCGCACGCGGCGATCTCCCCGCCGACCAGGATCGCGGTCCGGTGCGCCAGCTTCTCGGCCTCGGCGAGGTCGTGCGTGGTCAGCAGCACCGTGATGCCCTCGTCGGCGGCCAGTTTGGTGATCAGCAGGTGGAACTCCCTGCGTGCCTCCGGGTCGAACCCGGTCGTCGGCTCGTCGAGGAACAGCAGCCGGGGGCGGCCCACGATGCCCAGGGCGACGTCCAGCCGGCGGCGCTGGCCGCCCGACAGGCGGCTCGCCCGCTGCCCGGCCTGCGCGGCCAGGCCGAGCGCGCTCAGCAGCTCGTCCGGGTCGCGTGGGTCGTCGTAGAACTCGCCGAGGTGGGCCAGGAGGTCCCTGGCGCTCCACCTGGGGTGGTCGCGCCAGCTCTGCAGCACGATCCCCAGCTTGGCTCGCCAGGCGTCGGTGCCGTGTGCGGGGTCCGTCCCCAGCACGCTCACCTCGCCGGCCGACCTGTTCCTGAAGCCCTCCAGGATCTCGATGGTGGTGGTCTTGCCCGCTCCGTTGGGGCCGAGCAGCGTGAAGATCTCTCCGTATCCGATCTCGAGGTCGACCCCTCGCAACACCTCGGCCGTGCCGTACGTCATCCGCAACCCGCGAACGCTTATCGCAGTACTCATGTGTACGAATGTAGTACTTCTACTACATATGAATCAACACCTACAACGAACAGAGGTACAGCTATGGCGGGCGCATCCCTCGTGAGCAGGGAAAGGAGCCGGGCAGGAAAAGGGGCCGGGCCGGGAAAGGGGCCGGGAAAGAGACCGGGCCGCCCGGCCGGTTCGCATGGGCGCGTCCGGCCGGGCGGCCCGATCGGACGCGCCGGTGTCTCAGAGAGGCGGTTCCCCCTGGACCTCAGGGAGGCGGTTTCCCCGAACCTCAAAGGAGGCGGTTCCCCCTGGACCTCAGGAAGGCGGTTCCCCCGAGGTCCGGAGGAGACGGTTCCCCTGAACCTCGGGGGAACCCGTTCCGTTGAGTCTCGGGGAGGTCGTTCCGCTGACAGGGCGGCCCCGAGCCGCAGAGGCTCAGCCCTCCTGCTTCCACAGGGGCTCGGGAACCTCGAAGCCCACGTCCTGGCCCCACCGGTTGCGGTAGCTCACCTCGTGCGCAGGGCGGCGGGGCGCGACGCCCCAGCGCCCGGTGGGATAGCCGAAGGTGACCGTGCAGGCCAGGGTCCAGCCCTTGCCCTCGGGCACGCCGAGCACCCGCAGCGTCTCCTCGGCGTGGAAGATGCCGAGCACGCTGGTCAGCGCGCTGCCCACCCCGTGGGCGCGGGCGGCCAGCTGCGCGCTCCACACCGAGGGGAAGATCGAGCCGCCGGACGGGTCGTTGCGGACGAACGCGAACAGCAGCAGCGGGTAGCCCTCGAAGTGGTCGGCCAGGTGCTTGGCCGACTTCAGCACGTTGAGCGTCCGGGTGTCGCCCTCGGCCTCGGCCTTCTCGCGCATCGGCTTGTAATGGCCCTCGAAGAGCCGCCCGAGCGCGTCCCGGTAGAGGGGGCCGAGCCGCTCCTTCACCGCGAGGTCGTCGACCAGCAGGAAACGCCAGCTCTGCACGTTGCCGCCGCTGGGCGCGCGGACCGCGGCGTCCAGGATGCTCCGCTGGACCTCCTCGGGGATCGGGTCCGGCTTCACCCTGCGCATCGCCCTGGTCGTGTAGAGGGCCTCGAAAACGTCCATCTTCTGCGTACCCTCGGTGCTCGCGGGCCCGTCCTCGATCCTGATGCCTTCCACGCCTTCCACGCCTTCCGTGTCCTCCGTCGTCTCGGTCTTCGTGTTCGCGGGACCGTCGCCCGCCGCCTTCCTGCCCGTCTCGCCGCCCGTCAGGCCAGCACCCCCGCTTCGCGCAGCCGCGTCGCGGTCTCCTCGGGCAGCCCCCAGGAGGACAGGTCCGCCAGCCGGGTGGCGGGGGAGAGGTCCTGCTCGGGCACGCCGAGCAGGCGCGGCGCGGGCACGGGCTGCCTGACCCCGCCGACCTCGACGAACACGCCCCTTGCCTTGTTGTGCGGGTGGTCCGCGGCCTCGCCCCCCTCCAGCACGGGGGAGACGCAGGCGTCCGTGCCGTCGAACACCGCCTCCCACTCGGCGCGGGTCCTGGACCTGAACGCCTCGGCCAGCCGCTCGCGCAGCGCGGGCCACTGCGACCTGTCGTCGCGGTCGGGCAGGTCCTCCAGGCCCATCAGGGTGGTCATCTCGGCCCAGAACTGCGGTTCCAGCGCCCCGACGGCCATGTACCGGCCGTCGGCGGTCTCGTAGGTGTCGTACATCGGCGCGCCGGTGTCGAGCAGGTTCGTGCCGCGCGGGCCCCAGCCGCCGGTCTGCACGCCGTGGTGGAACATCGCGAACAACGTCGCCGCGCCGTCCACCATGGCGGCGTCGATCACCCGGCCCTCGCCGGTCCGCTCCCGCTCGATCAGCGCCAGCAGCACGCCGTACGCGAGCATGAGGCCGCCCCCGGCGAAGTCACCGAGGATGTTGATCGGCGGGGTGGGGGGCTCGCCCGCGCGGCCCAGCATCGACAGCACGCCGGAGACGGCGATGTAGTCGATGTCGTGCCCGGCGGTCGTCGCGAGCGGTCCGTCCTGGCCCCAGCCGGTCATCCGCCCGTAGATCAGGCGCGGGTTGACCGCGTGCAGGTCGGCCGGGCCGATGCCGAGGCGCTCGGCGACGCCCGGCCGGAAGACCTCGACGACCACGTCGGCGTGGCGGGCCAGCTCCTTGAACGCGGCCACCCCCTCGGGGGACTTCAGGTCCAGGCCGACCGTCCGTTTGCCCCGGTCCATCACGTCGGGGCGCGGCCTGTCGCCGGTCCTGGCGACGACGCTCGCGCGCTCGACGCGCAGCACCTCGGCCCCGTGGTCGGCCAGCATCATCCCGGCGAAGGGCCCGGGGGCCAGCCCCGCCAGTTCGAGCACGCGGACTCCGGCCAGCGGGCCCTTCCTGGTCACGTGCTCCATCGACATTCTCCTCGGGTGCGTTCCGGGTCTCGTCGGATACGGCGTACCCGGGCAACCGCCCGGTTGCGGGCACCGCCGCCCTCCCGCCCAAGTAGAACAACATTCGGCTTTCAATGGCAAGACACATCGCGAGGAGTCGCATGGCGCCCGCGCACGTATGGGAAACTTGCGCCCTCTCCGAATGGGACCTAGGGGTTTTGCGATGACATATCCGCACAGTGAACGGGTGGTCGCTGGGCGCTATCGGTTGCTGCGGGAACTCGGCAGGGGCGGTATGGGCGTCGTGTGGGAGGGCTACGACATCCTCCTCAACCGCTCGGTCGCCGTGAAGGAAGTGCTCCTACCGCCCAACCTCTCCCCGGCCGAGCACCAGGTCCAGCTGACCCGCACCTCCCGCGAGGCCAGGACGGCGGCCAGGCTCAACCACCGCGGCATCGTGGCGATCTACGACGTGGCGGAGCAGGACGGCCGCCCCTGGATCGTGATGGAGCTGGTCAGGGCACGCGGGCTGGACGAGGTCGGCCTGCTGCCGGTGCGCCAGGTCGCCGACATCGGCCGCCAGGTCCTGTCGGCCCTGCGCGCGGCCCACGAGGCCGGGATCCTGCACCGCGACGTCAAGCCGAGCAACATCCTGCTGGACGCCGAGGGCCGCGCCGTGCTCTCCGACTTCGGCATCGCCGTCATCGAGGGCGACACCTCGCTCACCCAGACCGGCATGGTGACGGGCTCGCCGAGCTTCCTGCCGCCCGAGCGCGCCACCGGGGTCGACGCCGGCCCCTGGTCCGACCTGTGGGCACTCGGCGCCACCCTCTACGCGGCCCTGGTCGGCCACGGGCCCTTCGAGCGCCGCGACGCCATCTCCACCCTCGGCGCGCTCCTCACCGAGGAGCCCGACTTCGGCGTGCTGCCCCAGGAGATGCGAGCGGTGCTCACCGGCATGCTCCAGCGGGAGCCGGCCCACCGGCTGACCGCGCAGCAGGCCGACGCCATGCTGGCGGAGGTCATCGACGACCCCTCGGCCGCGGCCCGCCGTACCGGGGAGACCGCCGTCCGCCAGGGGCGGGGGACCGGGGGCCACCGCACGGGAGGGGCCCCGAGCCGTACCGAGGAGAACTTCAGCCGCATCGGTAAGACCTCCCACCGCACCGGGGAGCGGGAAAGGCACGACACCAGGAGCTCGGCCGTGCCCGGCCGCCGCGGGAGAGGACGGCTCCCGCTGATCGTGGGGGCCGTCGTGCTCCTGGCGGCGGGGGGCGCCGCGGCGGCCGTGGCGATGTCGCAGCCCGAGCAGCGGCCGGTGGCGCGCTCCGCGCCCACCGCCGCGGAGACCACGCCGGAGCCGGTGGAGGAGACCGAGCCGGCGACCCCCACCCCCACCCCGACCCCCACCCCCAAGCCCACCAGGACCAGGGCGGCGGTACCCGCCGGAGGGCTGAAGACGTGGCGGGCCCGCCCCCCGGAGAACTGGTCGATCAGCTACCCGGCCGGATGGAACGGCGACTGGGCGGCCGAGACGGGCTACACCCAGTGGCTGCGCCGCGACGGGGCCGCCCACATGTCGGTGGAGCCGCTGGAGGGAAGCACCGAGGGCCTGGATTCGCTCCTGGAGACCGTCAAGGAGAACGTGGCGCAGTGGAGTGAGATCGACTTCGAGGACACGGCCAAGATCCCTCTCGCCTACGGCGCCGGGCTCCAGTGGGAGTTCACCTGGACCATGAAGGACAACGGGGGAGCCCCCTGGGCCGAGGCCGGGGTGACCTACCACGAGGTGCGGCGGTTCGTCGAGGTGGGCGACTCGGTCATGGTGCTCAGCTGGACCACCCACGACGCCGACTGGGTGGCCCAGAAGGCCCTCATGACCCGTGTGTTCGACAGTTTCCACCCCCGCGGAGGCGAGTGACATGTCCTGGAAGGTGCTCGCGCTGCCGCCCCTCCCCCAGGAGGCGGTGCGCAACCTGCTCGGCTCGCTCGGCGACCGGGTCGCCGTGTCGGTTCCCGCGGCCCGCGACCGGGAGTCGCTGCTCGCCGCCCTCGGCGACGCCGAGATCGTGGTCGGCGACTGGAGCGGCGGGCTCGCCCTGGACGCCGAGGCCGTCCGGGCCGCGCCGAACCTGGCGTTCGTCCAGCAGCCCTCCGTGGGCGTGGACGGCCACGATCTCGCCGCGCTCGCCGAGGCGGGCGTGCCGCTGGCCAACACCGCGGGGGTGAGCGCGATCGGGGTGGCCGAGTGGTGCCTCGCCGCCGCGCTCGCGCTGTCGCGGCGGCTGCTCGACGCCGACGCCGCGGTCCGCGCGGGACGCTGGCCGCAGCTGGACCTCGGGCCCGCCGAGCTGTACGGCTCGCGCGTCGGCATCGTCGGGTTCGGCCCGATCGGCGAGGCCGCCGCCCGGATGTTCGCCGCCCACGGATGCGAGGTCTCCTACTGGACCCGCACGCCGCGCGAGGTGCCCTACACCTACCGGGAGATCGGCGATCTCGTCGCGAGCTCCCACGTGCTCGTCCTGGTCGTCCCGCTGACGGAGGAGACCAGAAGGCTGATCGACCCGTCCCTGATGCCCGCGGGCTCGCTGCTCGTCAACGCGGCGAGGGGACAGGTGGTCGACTCGGCGGCGCTGCTGTCCGCCCTGGAGTCGGGGCACCTGGGCGGCGCCGCGCTCGACGTCTTCGACACCGAGCCGCTGCCGCAGGACGACCCGCTGCGCGGCAGTCCGGGGGTCCTGCTCTCGCCGCACGTGGCCGGGGTGACCCCCCAGTCGACCGGCCGCCTGATCCGGTGCGTGCTGGACAACCTGGAGGCGGCGATCGAGGGCCGGCCTGTGGCGAATGTGGTCAACGGGGTTGATGCGGTGGTCGGTCGAAGATCGCAAGAAGGACGGTCGTAGAGTTTTCCCGTGTTTAACGCGCCCTGCCTGGCTCCGGAGACATCCGAGTTATAACGTGCCTAGGGGCGATCTTTCCAACGAGGTCATGGGGGTGATCACCGTGCGGCAGATGACGGGGATGTCTGCGCACCGGCAAGCGGTGGAGCAGATCAGGGAGTCCTACGCCGCCATCCCGGGAGGCGCGGTGCCCCGGCTCTCCAAGGCCACCACCAACCTGTTCCGGTTCAGGGACGGCGCCCGGTCGGCGAAGCTGTCGGCCAGGGACCTGGACCAGGTCATCGAGGTCGACCCGGTGACGATGACCGCCGAGGTCCAGGGGATGACGACCTACGAGAACCTGGTGGACGCCACGCTCGCCCAAGGGTTCATGCCGTACGTCGTTCCGCAGCTGAAGACGATCACGCTGGGCGGGGCGGTGACAGGGCTCGGCATCGAGTCCACCAGCTTCAGGGAGGGGCTGCCGCACGAGTCGGTGGAGGAGATGGAGATCCTCACCGGCGACGGCAGGATCGTGGTGGCACGTGACGACAACGAGCACCGGGACCTGTTCCGGGCGTTCCCCAACTCCTACGGCACGCTCGGCTACGCCCTCCGGATCCGGATCAAGCTCAAACCCGTCGAGCCGTACGTCAGGCTGACCCACATCCCGTTCGGCGACGCCGACAAGTGCATGCTCGCGATGCGCGAGATCTGCGAGCGCGGCGAGTACGAGGGCGAGCGCGTCGACTTCGTGGACGGCACGTTCTTCGGCCCCGGGGAGCTCTACATCACGGTGGGCCGCTTCGCCGAGCGCGCCCCGTACCTCTCCGACTACACCGGGATGCGCATCTACTACCGGTCGATCCAGACCAGGACCCGCGACTGGCTGACCGTCCGCGACTACCTGTGGCGCTGGGACACCGACTGGTTCTGGTGCTCGCGCGCCTTCGGCGTGCAGACCGCGCTGGTGCGGTCCCTGATGCCGCGCAAGTGGATGCGCTCGGACGTCTACCGCAGACTCGTCGGCCTCGACCGCAAGTACGGGGTGATCGCCAGGGTCGACCGCTGGCGCGACCTGCCCGTGCAGGAGTCGGTCATCCAGGACATCGAGGTGCCCGTCGAGCGCGGTGCCGAGTTCCTGGAGTTCTTCCACGACAAGGTCGGGATGGCGCCGGTCTGGATGTGCCCGCTGAGGTCCACCGGCGAGTGGCCGCTCTATCCGCTGGAGCCGGGACGGCTCTACGTCAACTTCGGCTTCTGGGGAACGGTCCCCCTCCCCAGGGGGCAGTTCGACGGTTACCACAACCGTCTGATCGAGAACCGGGTCCACGAACTGGAGGGGCATAAATCGCTGTACTCCACTTCGTTCTACCCGGAGGATGAATTCTGGCGGTTTTATAACGGAACCGCCTACTGGCCGGTCAAGCGGGCATACGACGGGGGTGGCCGGTTGCTCGACCTCTACGACAAGTGTGTTCGGGGGCGTTAAGAGAGGCTGATTCTGTGTTGCTCGCAGAGATCTTCGAGAAGGTCATGGGGCCCGAGGCGGACGTGCGCTTCGTCGCCTACGACGGAAGCAAGGCCGGACCGGCCGGCGCCGACATCAGTGTCGAGGTGAAGACCCCGGCGGCCGTCGCGTACCTGGCGCAGGCCCCCGGAGAGCTGGGTCTGGCCAGGGCGTACGTTTCCGGCCACCTCGACGTCGACGGGGACATGTACACCCTGCTGTCGCGCATGTGGTCGCTCACCGTCAACGACATCCCGGTCGGGCAGAAGCTCGCGGCCATCCGGGCGCTCGGGGTCCGCCCGCTGCTGACGCGGATGCCGCCGCCTCCGCAGGAGGTGCGGCGCAGCATGCTCGCCCGGATGGGCAGCAGGCACGCCAAGCAGCGCGACGCCGAGGCCATCCACCACCACTACGACGTCTCCAACAAGTTCTACTCGTGGGTGCTCGGCCCCTCCATGGCCTACACCTGCGCGGTCTTCCCCGAGCAGGAGTCCACGCTGGAGGAGGCGCAGCTCACCAAGTTCGAGCTCGTCGCCCGCAAGCTGGACCTCAAGCCCGGCATGAGGCTGCTGGACGTCGGCTGCGGCTGGGGCGGCATGGTCATCCACGCCGCCCGCGAGTACGGCGTGAAGGCGCTGGGGGTCACCCTCTCGCGCCAGCAGGCCGAGTGGGCGCAGAAGGCCATCGCGGAGGCCGGTCTCGGCGAGCTCGCGGAGGTCCGTCACATGGACTACCGCGACGTGCAGGAGAGCGGCTTCGACGCCGTCAGCTCGATCGGCCTGACCGAGCACATCGGCAAGGACCAGCTGCCCTTCTACTTCCGCTTCCTGTACGACAAGCTCGTCCCCGGCGGGCGGCTGCTCAACCACTGCATCACCCGCCCGACGGGCACGGAGAAGACCCTCAACGCCGGCGGCTTCATCAACCGCTACGTGTTCCCCGACGGGGAGCTGGAGTCGGTCGGTTACCTGGCCCGCCAGATCGAGGACACCGGTTTCGAGATCCGCCACGAGGAGAACCTGCGGGAGCACTACGCGCAGACCCTCCGCTTCTGGTGCGCCAACCTCGACGACCACTGGGACGAGGCGGTCAAGGAGGTCGGCGAGGGCACGGCGCGGGTCTGGCGCCTCTACATGGCGGCCTGCGTGGTCGGCTTCGAACGCAACAAGATCCAGCTCCACCAGGTCCTCGGGGTGAAGCTCAACGCCGACGGCACGGCCGGTCTTCCGCTCCGCCCCTCGCTCGACTGGCCCTGACACCCGGGGCACGCGCACGCGGGGAGCCCCCGCGCGGGAGACGCTCGTACGGGATGTTCCTCTACGAGAATCCGCGCGGGCGCTCACGCGAACGCGTTCACACCGGACCGTGCGGCCCCTGCCGCGGACACCTCGGGGCCGGGTTCCGGACGGCGCGTCGCGCGCCGTCCGGAACCCGGCCCCGCCCGCCGTGGCCTCGTCGGCCGGGCGGGTGCGGGCCCCTCAGCGGAGCTCGCGCTTGAGGATCTTCCCGGTCGCGGTCATCGGAAGCGTGTCGCGGAACTCGACGATCCGCGGATACTTGTATCCCGCCATGTTCTCCCTGCCCCAGGCGATGAGCTCGTCCTCGGTGACCGTCGCGCCGGGGGTGCGGATGACGTACGCCTTCACCTCCTCGCCGTGCGAGTCGTGGGCGACCCCGACCACCGCCGCGAGGGAGACCTCGGGGTGGGTGATCAGGACCTCTTCGAGCTCGCGCGGGTAGACGTTGAAGCCACCCCGGATGATCATGTCCTTGGCCCGGTCGATGATGGAGTAGTAGCCGTCGGCGTCGCGGGTGGCGATGTCGCCGGTGCGGAACCAGCCGTTCCGCATGACCTCGGCGGTCGCCTCGGGCCGGTTGTAGTAGCCCTTCATCACGTTGTGGCCGCGGATCGCGATCTCGCCGGGACCCTCGCCCTCGATCGTCTTCCAGTCGTTGTCGATCAGCTTCATCTCCACGCCCCAGATCGGCGTGCCGATCGTGCCGGGCTTGGTGGGCCTGCCGAGCTGGTTGAAGCTGGCCACCGGGGAGGTCTCCGACAGGCCGTACCCCTCCAGGATGCCGATCCCGAAGGTCTTCTCGAAGTCCTTGAGCACCTCGACGGGGGAGGAGGCGCCACCGGCGGCCGCGATCCTGAGAGAGGTGGGCACCTCGTCGCCGTCGGTGTGGATCTTCGTCAGCATGGCCCAGTACATGGTGGGCACTCCCGCGAACAGCGTGATGTTCTCGGCGCGCATCAGCTCCAGGGCGGGGCCGGGCTCGAAGCGCGGCAGGAGCACGACGGTCGCCTGGCGCCGGAACCCGGCGTTCATGACGACGGTCTGCCCGAAGGAGTGGAACAGCGGCAGCACCGCCAGGTAGGCGTCGCCGCCCTCGGTGCGCGGGAACATCTCGTCGGAGACCATGGCGTTGAGCAGCATGTTCTGGTGGCTGAGCTCGGCGCCCTTGGGCTGGCCCGTGGTGCCGCTGGTGTACAGGATCACCGCGGTGTCGTCGGGCGAGGTCTGCACCGTCTCGAACTCACCGGACACGCCGTCCAGCGCCGCCCACAGCGTCTCCCCGTACTCGGACTCGGTGGCGAACGCGGTGGCGGGCAGCACGAAGAAGTGTTCGGCGGAGGCACCCTCGAAGCCGGCCCTGCCCCGCTCGCCCAGTGGCAGCTCGGGGGTGCCCTCGAAGCAGAACAACGCCTTGGCCTGGGAGTCCTCCAGGTGGTAGGTGATCTCCCTGGACTGCAGCAACACGTTGAGCGGCACGACCGTGGCGCCGGCCTTGAGGATCCCGTAGTAGACGAACGGGAAGTAGGGCAGGTTGGGGCAGGCCAGCGCCACCTTGTCACCCTTACCGATCCCGCGGGAGACCAGCAGGTTGGCAACCTGGTTCGCGACGGTGTTGACCAGGGAGTACGGCAGCCGCAGGTCACCGAAGACCAGTGCGGTGCGGTCGGGGGCCTCCCTGGCGCTGTCCTCCAGTGCGATCGACAGGTTGAGCATCGTACGTCCTCCTCCGAGCAAGCTCTGACCCGCTCATACTGGCAGCCCGAGATACCGACCGGTAGGTAACACGATGACAAATTGACGGGCAAACCGCGGGGGAGTAAGCAGATAAGAGCGCGCTTACGGGGAGGCGAGCTGGCCGACTGTGCGATGAAAGGTCAGTGAGCGTGGAGTACGACTACGTCATCGTGGGCGCGGGGTCAGCGGGATGTGTGCTGGCCAACCGTCTTTCCGCCGACCCCGGCACGAGGGTCGCCCTCATCGAGGCGGGCGGTTCCGACCGGAAGCTGGAGGTCCGGATGCCCGCCGGATTCTCCAAGCTGTTCAAGACCGAGCGCGACTGGGACTTCACCACCGCCAAGCAGCCCGAGCTGTCCGGCAGGGAACTCTACTGGCCGCGCGGCCGGATGCTCGGCGGATCCTCCTCGATGAACGCCCAGATGTGGGTGCGCGGGCACCGCGCCGACTACGACGGCTGGAACGTGCCGGGCTGGTCCTACGAGGAGGTCCTCCCGTACTTCCGCAGGGTCGAGCGCCGCGCCGGCTCCAACCGCGGCGGCGTGTACGGCACGGAGGGCCCGATCCACATCTCGGAGCTGCGCTCCCCGAACCCCGCCACCGCGCTCTTCCTGCGAGCCTGCGAGGAGCTGGGCATCGCCCGCCTGGAGGAGCTGAACGGCCCCTCCAACGAGGGCTGCTCGCCGACACCCGTCACCCAGCGCAGGGGCCGTCGCTGGAGCTCCGCCGACGCCTACCTCGCCCCCGCCGCCAGGCGGCCCAACCTCACCGTGCTCACCTCCTCGCGCGTACGCCGCGTGCTCGTCGAGGACGGGCGCGCGACCGGGGTGGAGTACGGCGTCGACGGCGGTAACGGCGGCGACGCCACTGTGGTGGCGCGGGTGCGCGGGGAGGTCATCCTGTCGGCCGGGGCCATCGGCTCGCCGCACCTGCTGATGCTGTCGGGGGTCGGCCCGGCGGACGAGCTGCGGTCCGCGGGTGTCGAGCCGGTCCACGAGCTGCCCGGGGTCGGCGCCAACCTCCAGGACCACCTCGCGTCGGGCGTCTTCCTGCACTGCCTCAAGCCGATCACCCTCGCCGGCGCCGAGTCGACCGCCAACCTGCTCCGCTTCCTGGCCGGCGGCCGGGGCATGCTCACCTCCAACGTCGGCGAGGCCGTGGCGTTCATCCGCACCTCCGAGGAGGAGCCCGCCCCCGACATCGAGCTGATCTTCGCTCCCGGCTCCTTCGTCAACCACGGCCTCACCCCGCCGCCCGGCCACGGCCTGACCATCGCCTCGATCCTGCTCCGGCCGGAGAGCCGCGGCCGCCTCTCGCTGGACGGCCGGGACGTCGTGATCGACCCCGGCTACCTGACGGCGGCGGCCGACGTCCGGCGGCAGGTCGCCGGGCTGCGGAAGGCCAGGGAGCTGTTCACCACCGAGGCGCTCCGGCCGCTCGCGGGGCCGCCGATGGACCCGTACTGGGACCCGAGGACCGATGAGGAGCTCGTCCGCTGGATCCGCGAGCGCAGCGAGACCCTCTACCATCCGGTCGGCACCTGCCGGATGGGCGACGATCCCGGGTCGGTGGTGGACCCCGCACTGCGGGTCCGGGGGATCGCCGGCCTGCGGGTGGCCGACGCCTCGGTCATGCCGCTCATCACCCGGGGACACACCCACGCGCCCACCGTCATGATCGCCGAAAGGGCCGCCGACCTCATCGTCGCGGGCCGCTGACGGCCGGACCACTGACCACCGGGCCATTGGCCGTGCGGCCGGTGTGGCCGTGTGACGGTGCGGCCGTGCGGCCGGTGTGGCCGTGTGGCCGTGTGGTCGTGTGGTCGTGTGGCGGTGCGGCCGTGTGGCGGCGAGGCCGCCGTGACCGCGGAGGAACCGCGTGGGTGGATCAGCTTGGCCGGGCCGTGGCCTTCCTTTCGCGGGGTGCCAGGGGGGAGCATGTCTCCAGGCCGGGCGCTTCCCGCAGGGGAGCACTCCGGGAAGGTCGACGGCCTCGTTCCGGGCTGGTTGAGCCGAGGGTCCTGTGGCAGGATCCATAAACAGAATGCGGTTCTAGTGGAGGCTGGCGTGACGGTTTCACTCGCGGACATCGATCTGTCGGACATCTCCTTCTGGGAGCGGCCGATGGCCGAGCGGGAGGCCGCCTTCGCAGTGCTCCGCGCGCAGCCGGGCCCGATCCTGTTCGCCGAGCCCGAGATCCCCTTCGCCCCGCTCGGCCCCGGCTACTACGCCCTGGTGCGGCACGCGGACATCATCGAGGCCAGCCGCCACCCCGACGTCTTCTCCTCGGGCCGGGGGGCGACGTCCATCCAGGACCTCGGCCCCGAGTTCGGCGAGTACTTCGGTTCAATGATCAATATGGACGATCCCCGGCACGCGCGGCTGCGCAGGATCGTGTCCCGGGCGTTCACCCCGAAGATGATCAAGCAGTTCGAGGCCGACGTCGATGCCGCGGCCGTGCGGATCGTGGACGACCTGATCGCGAAGGGGCCGGGCTGTGACTTCGTGACCGAGGTGGCCGCCAAGCTGCCCCTGAAGATCATCTGCGACATGATGGGCATCGGCCCCGAGCACTACCAGGCGGTCTTCGACGCCACGAGCATCATCCTGTCGGGCGGCGACCCCGAGTTCATCGCCGACGTCAGCCGTGCGGCCGAGTTGCTCCTCGGTGCGGGGCAGGGGCTCCAGGACCTCGTCATCTCCCTGGCCGCCGAGGGGGGAGACAACCTCATCACCGCCCTGACCAGCGCCAACATCGACGGTGAGAAGCTGACGATGCAGGAGCTCGGCTCGTTCTTCATCCTGCTGGTGGTGGCGGGCAACGAGACCACCCGCAACGCCATCTCCCACGGCCTGCACCTGTTCACCGAGCACCCCGACCAGCGGGAGCTGCTGCTCCAGGACCTCGACGGACGCCTGCCCGGTGCCGTCGAGGAGATCGTCCGACTCGCCTCGCCCGTCGCCTGGATGCGCCGCAGCCTCACCCGCGACCACGAGATGAACGGCCACCTCTACCGCGCGGGCGAGAAGGTCCTGCTGTACTACTGGGCCGCCAACCGCGACGAGAGCGTCTTCACCGACCCGTACCGCTTCGACATCCGGCGTACCGAGGGTCCGCACGTCGGCTTCGGAGGCCCGGGGCCGCACTTCTGCCTGGGCGCCCACCTCGCCCGCCGCGAGATCACCGTGATGTTCCGCGAGTTGTTCACCCGCCTGCCCGGAATCCGTTCCGTGGGGGAGCCCGACCGTCTGCGCTCCAGCTTCATCAACGGCATCAAGCACCTTGACTGCGACTTCTGAGCGCCGCCAGGGGAGGTCGCGTTGACGTGAGCGTTCGCTTTCACGAATTCCGGGCGTCGCCCGGGGCCTCACATTGACGTGAGCGCTTGCTTTCCAAAATTCCGGGCGTCGCCCGGGGCCTCACATTGACGCAAGCGCTTGCTTTACAAAAGGATGGGCGCCATGAGCGTGACGCCAGCCGAGCGGAAGCCGATCGTCTCCGCCGGTGACTTCGACCTGTCGGACCACGACTTCTGGGCCAGGCCCATGCCGGAGCGGGAGCACGCCTTCCGGCTCCTGAGGGAGCTGGAGCGTCCCGTCTTCTACCAGGAGATGGAGAACCCGGTGGTCCCGCGAGGGCTCGGCTATCACGCGCTGGTCAAGCACGCCGACATCCTGGAGGCCAGCCGCACTCCCGAGGTGTTCTGCTCGGGAGACGGCGGGGCCACCAACATCCTCGACATGCCCGCCGAGTTCGCCGAGTATTTCGGTTCGATGATCAATATGGACGATCCCCGGCACGCGCGGCTGCGCAGGATCGTGTCCCGGGCGTTCACCCCGAAGATGATCAAGCAGTTCGAGGCCGACGTCGATGCCGCGGCCGTGCGGATCGTGGACGACCTGATCGCGAAGGGGCCGGGCTGTGACTTCGTGACCGAGGTGGCCGCCAAGCTGCCCCTGAAGATCATCTGCGACATGATGGGGATACCGGAGAAGGACTACCGCGCTGTCTTCGACAGATCCAACATCATCCTCGGAGGCTTCGACCCCGAGTACGTCGGCCTCGACATGAACACCGTCGCGGAGAGGCTGCTGACCGCCGGGATGGAGCTGCAGCAACTCGTTCAGGACCTCGCCGCGTACCGGACGGAACATCCCACGACCGACCTCACCTCGTCGCTGGTCAACGCCAACATCGACGGTGAGAAGCTGACGATGCAGGAGCTCGGCTCGTTCTTCATCCTGCTGGTGGTGGCGGGCAACGAGACCACCCGCAACGCCATCTCCCACGGCCTGCACCTGTTCACCGGGCACCCCGACCAGCGGGAGCTGCTGCTCCAGGACCTCGACGGGCGCCTGCCCGGTGCCGTGGAGGAGATCGTCCGCCTCGCCTCACCGGTCAACTACATGCGCAGGAAGGTCACCCGCGACCACGAGATGAACGGCCACCTCTACCGCGAGGGGGAGAAGGTCGTGTTCTACTACTGGGCCGCCAACCGCGACGAGAGCGTCTTCACCGACCCGCACCGCTTCGACATCACCCGCAGTCCCAACCCCCACATCGGCTTCGGCGGCCCGGGACCGCACTTCTGCCTGGGCGCCCACCTCGCCCGCCGCGAGATCACCGTCATGTTCCGCGAGTTGCTCCGTCGCGTCCCGCGGATCGAGGGCGGCGTTCCCGAGCGGCTCCACTCCAGCTTCATCAACGGGATCAAGCGGATGGAGTGCGCCTTCTAAGCCTTCTAAGTCGTTCGAGGCTTTCAGGAACTCCTACGGGGTGGTCACTGCCCCGCCGCGCGGATGGACTTGAAGACGGTGTTGATGTCGGGGAGCAGCTCCTTCTTGCTGTCCGGTACCGACATGTAGACGATCGAGGGCAGGTCGGCGCCGGTGCTCACCGCCGCCACGACCATGGTCGTCTTCGAGTCGCCCGAGGTGATCTCGTACGCGGCGAGCTGGCCGGGCAGGCCGTTCACCGACAGGGTCTGCTGGGCGGTCTTGCGGGCGGTGTTGCCCTCGGGGAAGAACTTGTTGCGCCCGCTGGAGGCCACCGCGTTGATCACCGGTGCGAGGTTCTCCGGCGAGGTGTACTTGCCCTTCAGGCGCGGGGAGAGCGGGCCCGACATCAGCTGCGCGAACTGGGTCTTGCCCGTGGAGTCCGTACCCGCCGGCAGATACTGGCGGGTCGTGAAGCCGTAGGAGGCGGGCATGCCGGGACGCTGGTCCTGCCGCCAGGGGGCACCGAGCCGTGCCAGGGTGATCCCCGCCTGCTGGTCGGTGAGCGTGCCGGCCACCGGCGACGCCTCACCGGTGAAGCGCGGCAGGCGGCCGATGGCCGCGGGCTTGGCCGGTTTCTTGGTAGCCGCCGTCGAAGGCTTGGGATCGGAGGCGATCTCCTCGCCGCCGGCCAGCGGCCCGGCCAGGAACGCCCAGAGCACCGCGCCGAGCAGCGCGATGATCACGGACCCGGCCAGTGCGAAGATCCAGACCGGCCGTCCCCGCTCCCCGAGATCGTCCTCGTCCTCGATGGCCTGGTAGTTGTCGCCGAAGACCGTGTTCCACAGCTCCTGCTGGCGCTCGGGAGGAGGTGTCTTCGGGCCGCTGATCTGGCCCGCGGTGACGAACGGCTTGTTCGGGTCGGAGGGGTCGCGGCTCAGGTGATGACCGGGCTGGCCCGGGTGCCCAGGCTGGCCGGGATGTCCAGGCTGGCCGGGCTGGCCCGGGTGCCCAGGCTGGCCGGGGTGACCCCCCTGCCCGGATTGGCCCGGGTGGCCGGGCTGGGACGGCAGGGGGCCGGCTCCGGGGTGAACGGGGGTCGCCTGCGCGGGTGCGCCGGAAGCCGCCGCGTTCGCCGCCTGGGCCCACATGGCGGGGGTGTCCGGCACGCCGTAGCTGCGCCGCGCGTTTCCGGTGCCGTCGCCGTTCGGGGTGCCGTTCGGGGTGCCGCCCTCAGGTGAGGCGCCCCCGAAGGGGGGACCACCGAGGGCGACGCCGGAAGGGGCGCCCGGGGCGTTTCCCTGAGCGGTGCCGGGGTGGGCGCTCCCGAAGGGAGCGGCCGGAGCGTCGGTGCCCGCCCAGGCGGGGGAGAACGCCGAGGTCTGGGCCTCGGCGGGACCCGCGTTCCCCGAGGAGGAGGCCGGAGGCCACGCGCCGTCGCCCGCCGGGGCCACGGGTGGCCAGGGGGCGTTCTCCGCCGGGGCCGCGGGTGGCCAGGGGGCGTTCTCCGCCGGCGCGGGCGAGGGCGGCCACCCGCTGTTCTCCGCCGACTGCGCCGGAGGCCAGGCGGAGGCGTCGTATCCCGGTGCGGTGGCCTGCCACGTCTCGCCCGCCGGCGCACCGGAACCCTGCCGGTGGGCTTCCCCCTGCGGGTTCGACGCCTGCGCCCAGCCGTTGTTCTGCGGGCTGGTCGCCTGTGCCCAGCCGTCGGCCTGCGGGCTCTGCGTACGGCCGTCGTCGTGGGGCGTGGCGCCGGGCCGGCCGTCGTTGGGCGGTGCGCCGGCCTGTGCCCAGCCGTTGGAGGAGCCGGTCTGGGGGGTGGAGGTGTGCTGAGCGTTGCCGTCCTGCGGCGGCGTGGACTGCGGCCATCCGTTGTCGGGTGAGGACGGGTGGCGGCCGTCGGCCTGCGGGTCCGAGGCCTGTGCCCAGCCGTCCTGCGCAGGGGCGGATTGCGGCCATCCGTTGCCGGGGGAGGTCTGGTGCGAGCCGTCGGCGCCCTGCGGGCCGGATGCCTGTGCCCAGCTGTCGCCTTGCGTGCCCGATCCCTGCGGGCCGGATGCCTGCGCCCAGCCGTCGGCCTGGGGGGTGGTCGCCTGCGCCCAGCCGTCGTTGCGCGGGCTGAAAGCCTCCGACCAGCTGTCGCTCCGGGGATTCGACGCCTGCGCCCAGCCGTTGTTCTGCGGGCTGGTCGCCTGTGCCCAGCCGTCGGCCTGCGGGCTCTGCGTACGGCCGTCGTCGCCGGGCGGGGTCTGCCACGAGGAGTCGTTGCCGCCCTGCGGCTCGTCCTGCGGGCGGGGGAGCCGGGGGCCGGTACCGAGGGAGTCGTTCGTCCACGAGGGCGACGGCTCGGCTGCCTCCGGCCATGCCGGAGGCAGGTGGGACTGGCTGGACTGCTCCGAGGCCATGCTTTCCTTACCTCCCGCGCGGGTGCCCGAATTAGGCGTATTGGGCATGGTCTCACGTGAGACGGGGGGGCTCGCAGGGAAACCGGAGAACGCCCCCCTGAACTGGAGTCCGGTGGGGTCGGTCGGTGGATCCTGCATGGGCAGGCCGACCTCCATCGGATCCGGGCCCTGCCCCGGCTCTGCTGAATGTGCCACGGTTAAAAGAGTAAACGTGAGAGACATACGAGGTCACAACAGGCGCATAGCCATCGAGTCTCGTTGCCCCGCGAGTACGGAACCCCATTCTGCCGACCTGGCCGGATCCTGTCCCCCGCTTGCCGCGATCGGCCCTGTTTTCCCTGGCCATGAATACGTCTTGCGGGCTGCGATAGTCTTGGTCTATGCGTGCCGCGACCCTGCTTATAGGGCCGCATCGGCGTCCCCGTCCCTGAGCGCCCTGCCGATGCGGCTGCCCTCCGCGTGAGCGGGGGGTTTTTGCATTGGGCCGGACGGGCCAGACCATCCACGCAGACACACCCCGAGGAAACCGACGTGAGCGAGCGAGCCGACATGCAGAGCGACGAGCAGCACTATGACCCGCAGGCCCTGCAGGTCAAGTGGCAGCGCAGGTGGGAGGAACTGGACCCCTTCCGGGCCTCCGACGACCCCGCCGACCCGCGCGAGCGGCGCTACATGCTCGACATGTTCTCCTACCCCTCGGGCGACCTGCACATGGGGCACGCCGAGGCGTTCGCCCTGGGCGACGTCATCTCCCGCTACTGGGTCCAGCGCGGTTACAACGTGCTGCACCCCGTCGGCTGGGACTCCTTCGGCCTGCCCGCCGAGAACGCCGCGATCAAGCGCAACGCGCACCCGGCGGAGTGGACCTACGCCAACATCGAGACCCAGGCCGGCTCCTACCGGCGCTACGCGATCTCCTTCGACTGGTCCCGCCGCCTGCACACCAGCGACACCTCGTACTACAGGTGGACCCAGTGGCTGTTCAACCGCTTCTTCGAGCGCGGCCTGGCCTACCGCAAGGGCGGCCTGGTCAACTGGTGCCCGAACGACCAGACCGTGCTGGCCAACGAGCAGGTCAAGGACGGCAGGTGCGAGCGCTGCGGGACCGAGGTCGTCCGCCGCGAGCTGACCCAGTGGTATTTCAAGATCACTGATTATGCCGACCGGCTGCTGGACGACATGGCTCAGCTGGAGGGCAACTGGCCCGAGCGCGTGCTGGCCATGCAGCGCAACTGGATCGGCCGTTCGGAGGGCGCCGACGTCGACTTCGTGATCGAGGGCCGCGACGAGCCGGTCACCGTCTACACCACCCGCCCCGACACCCTGTACGGCGCCACCTTCTTCGTGGTCGCCCCGGACGCGCCGCTGGCCGAGGAGATCGTCACCGACGACCGGCGCGAGGCGTTCGAGGCGTACCGGACCAGCGTGTCGAAACTGTCGGACATTGACCGGCTGTCCACCGAGAAGGAGAAGACCGGCGTCTTCCTGGGCCGGTACGCGATCAACCCGGTCAGCGGCGAGCGCATGCCGGTCTGGGCGGCCGACTACGTGCTGTCCGACTACGGCCACGGCGCCATCATGGCCGTGCCCGCGCACGACCAGCGCGACCTGGACTTCGCCCGCGCCTTCGGCCTGCCGGTACGTGTGGTCGTGCACACCGGCCTGGCCGATCCGGGCGAGACCGGCGTCGCCACCTCCGGTGACGGCGCGATGGTCAACTCCGGCCCGCTGGACGGCCTGGCCAAGGCCGAGGCGATCCGGAAGATCATCGAGGTGCTGGGCGAGCGGGGCACCGGACGGTTCACGGTCAACTTCCGGCTGCGCGACTGGCTGCTGTCCCGCCAGCGCTTCTGGGGCTGCCCGATCCCGATCATCCACTGCGCCGACTGCGGCGAGGTCCCCGTCCCCGACGACCAGCTGCCCGTCACCCTGCCCGACATGCGCGGCGAGGCCCTGGCGCCCAAGGGCGTCTCCCCGCTGGCCTCGGCCGAGGACTGGGTGAACGTCTCCTGTCCCAAGTGCGGCGGCCCGGCCAGGCGCGACACCGACACGATGGACACCTTCGTCGACTCCTCGTGGTACTTCCTGCGCTACGTCGACCCGGCGTACGAGGACGGCCCGTTCGACGTCGAGCGCGTCCGCAGGTGGGGCCCGATCGACCAGTACGTCGGCGGCGTCGAGCACGCCGTGCTGCACCTGCTGTACTCCAGGTTCTTCACCAAGGTCCTGCACGACATGGGGATGGTCGACTTCGTCGAGCCCTTCACCCGCCTGCTGAACCAGGGGCAGGTCATCAACCAGGGCAAGGCGATGTCCAAGTCGCTGGGCAACGGCGTCGACCTGGGCCGGCAGATCGACGCCTACGGTGTCGACGCGGTCAGGCTGACCGTCGTCTTCGCCGGACCGCCCGAGGAGGACATCGACTGGGCCGACGTCTCCCCGGCGGCGTCGCAGAAGTTCCTGGCCCGCGCGTTCCGCGTCATGGCCGAGGCCGGCGCGGCCTCCGCGCCCGGCGTCGACGTCACGGCCGGAGATCCGAGCCTGCGCAAGGTCGTCCACCACACCATCGACGAGGTCACCAGGCTGGTCGACTCCCACCGCTTCAACGTCGCGGTGGCCCGCATGATGGAGCTGACGAGCGCGGCCCGCAAGGCCATCGACTCCGGGCCCGGCGCCGCCGACCCGGCGGTCAGGGAGGCCGCCGAGACCCTGGCGGTCATGCTGTCCCTGGTCGCGCCGTACGCGGCGGAGGAGGGCTGGGAGCGGCTGGGACACTCCGCCTCGGTCGCCACCGCGGGCTGGCCGGTCGCCGACCCGGCGCTGCTGGTCCAGGAGTCGGTCACCTGTGTCGTCCAGGTCGCGGGCAAGGTGCGCGACCGGCTGGAGGTCTCCCCGGAGATCTCCGAGGCGGACCTGGAGGCGCTGGCCCTGGAGTCGGAGAAGGTCCGGTCCTTCCTGTCCGGGGCGCCGCGAAAGGTGATCGTCCGCGCGCCCAAGCTGGTCAACATCGTCCCGTAGGCAGCGGAAAGGCCCTGAAAATGCCGGATGGGTGGTGTCCCGATATCGGGACACCACCCATCCGGCATGTCGCGCGTCCTGCGGCGCGTCGCCCGGAGGCGCGTGGTGCGGAACTCGCGTCGGAACGGCGTGTTTCGAACCTCGCTCAGCGGGCGCGGAGAAGAGCCCCGCGCGGAGAGGAACCCAGCGAGGAGAGGAACTCAGCGGGCGCGGAGCAGAACGGTCCGGAGCTCGCCCGGAACGCTCGTGTCAGAGCTTGCGGAGGACCGCGACGACCTTGCCGAGCACGGTGGCCTCGTCACCCGGGATCGGGTCGTAGTTGGGGTTGTGCGGGACCAGCCAGACATGGCCGTCTCTGCGCTTGAAGGTCTTGACCGTGGCCTCGCCGTCGATCATCGCCGCGACCACGTCGCCGTTGTCGGCGACCGGCTGCTGGCGTACGACCACCCAGTCACCGTTGGCGATGGCGGCCTCGATCATCGAGTCACCGGTCACCTGGAGGAGGAAGAGGGTGCCCTCGCCGACAAGCTGCTTGGGCAGGGCGAAGACGTCCTCGATGCTCTCCTCGGCGAGTATGGGACCACCGGCGGCGATCCGGCCTACCAGGGGAACGTAGGCGGCGGTCGGGCGGCTGACCGGGGCCTCGTCCTCGCCGGAGTCGGGATCCACCCACAACACGGGCTCGCCGGGAAGGCGGACCTCCAGGGCGCGGGGGCGGTGCGGATCACGCCGCAGGTAGCCCTTGCGCTGCAACGCCGTCAGCTGGTGCGACACGCTGGAGGTGCTGGTGAGCTGCACCGCCTCACCGATCTCCCGCATGGACGGCGGGTAGCCGCGCTGCTGCACGGAATCGCGGATCACCTCAAGGATCTTCCGCTGCCTGGGGGTGAGGCCAAGGGAGTCACGCCTTCGCACCGCCAGGTCGCTGGCGGCCGAACCGTTCTCGTTGTGCTGGCTCATACGAACTCCTCGCCTCCCGGTCTGTATTTAACACGTCGCACACAGCGACCATACCTCGGCCGAAGATCATATTCAAACAATTGTTCGAATGTCCTCGAAATCGGCGACGCCGTGGTGTACAACATCGTACGGGAGTTCGATCGACATCGTGTTCGATTCGCCGATCTTTCTTCGACATGTGTTCGGCCAGGTCGAGGGGATGGGGGTCACCATGAAACCGACCACGACGACACCGCGATCCAGGACCGCGCCGGCATCCCGGGCGGCGCGGCGATCACCGGAGGCGCCGCGCCTGCGGCTCGTGCCGCCCCCGCGACCGGAGCCGGAGTCGGGGTCGGAGCCGGGGCCGGAGTCCGCGCGGAGGTCCGGGGCGGGGGCCGGGCCGGGATCCGGACGGGGGCCGGTGCCGGATCCGGTGTCGGGACCCCTGCCGGGACCCCTGTCCGGACCACTGCCGGGACCGCGTACCGGCCGTGGGTCGGGGCGAAGGTCCGGACAGGGGTCCGAGCGGGTGCCCGGGCAGCGGTCCGGACAGCGGTCCGAGCGGCTGCCCGGGAGCGAATCCAGGCAGGGGCCCGGTCGCGAGCCCGGGCGGCCGTCCGGACGTGAGCGGAGACGGCGACCCGGTCGCGAGCCGGGGCGGAGGCCTGGCCATGAGCCGGAGCGGGGGCTCGGGGGCGGATCCGGGCCGGGAAGGGCGCCGGGCCCGGCGGTGGCGTCCGCGGCGCGGGCCCGCCGTCCCGGGGTCGCCCGGCCGGCGCCCGTCCGGCGGCCACTCCGGCTCACCAGGCGTGGAAGGATCGTGGCGGTGGCGGTGCTCGCGCTCCTCACCCTGGGGGTGCTCTGGATCGGCGGGCGCATCGACATGGCCTCGGCGGGCGGGCGGCCGGACCTCGAGGGCCTTCCCCGGATCACGGTGCACGCGGGCGACACGCTGTGGGAGATCGCGGACGCGTTGACGGAGGAGGCCGACACCGGCCCGACGGTCCGCCGTGTCATGGACCTCAACGGGCTGTCCGGCTCCGCGGTCCGGCCGGGGACCCGGCTCTACCTCCCCGAGGGCCTCGTCCGCTGAGGCCCGGGAGGGCCTGCCCCCTGAGATGGGCTGTCCCCTGAGACGGGGGAGGGGCGGTGGCGTACGCGGGGGAGGGGTCCGGGAGGGCGGTCGGCGGGCGGGGGAGGGGGTCCGGAGTGCCCTCGCCTGACAGGTCGCCCGGGGCGCGTGTGAGGGAAGCGGTGCCCGGGACGGGAGGGGTCCCGCCCAGGTGGCGACACGCCGCGATGTGACGGCTGATCAGCGACTTCGTCCCGCAAGGTCGTTTCAACTTGCGTTCATGGTCGCGCACTTCTACGGTTGGACCACAACATCTAGTGGCTGCATCGCAACCCTTCACCACAGATTGTGTTTCCATTACCGCACCTCGACTATTCGAAGGTGTGTGCGCGAGCGTCTGTGCGTGCGCGTGGTGGGTAGGTGAAATGGGTCGGCCGCTTCGGTAGTCAGGGAGGCGACACACGTGCATTGTCCGTTCTGTCGCCATCTGGACACGCGAGTCATCGACAGCCGGGCCACCGAGGACGGTGGGGCCATCCGCCGCAGGCGCACGTGCTCCGAATGCGGGCGCAGGTTCACCACGCAGGAGACCGTCCTGCTCATGGTGAGCAAGCGCAGCGGTGTGACGGAGCCGTTCTTCAGGGACAAGGTGATCGCCGGAGTCCGGCGGGCGTGCCAGGGACGGTCCGTCAGCGAGGACTCCCTGGCGCAGCTGGGCCAGCGGGTCGAGGAGAGCATCCGGGCCACCGGGTGCGCCGAGATCGCGGCCCACGAGGTCGGGCTGGCCATCCTGGGCCCGCTCCGAGAGCTGGACGAGGTGGCGTACCTGCGGTTCGCCTCCGTCTACCGGGGGTTCGAGACCCTGGCCGACTTCGAGGCGGAGATCGAGCGGCTCCGGGCGGAGCGCTCCACCGAGCAGGACTGATGCAGACCCCGGGCGCCGGGGGTGAGGCGGCGCGTTGGTGTGGTCCGATTCGAGGGTTCTACGGAGCCCCAGGAGGGGGAAGTCATGACGGAGACTGTCGGCGCGGTGACACGTGGGGGCAAGAGGCCGCGTAAGGGCCTGAAGATGAAGCGCATCTTCACCACGCCAGGCGTGCATCCCTATGACGAGCTGACCTGGGAGCGCCGTGACGTCGTCATGACCAACTGGCGCGACGGCTCGGTCAACTTCGAGCAGCGCGGCGTCGAGTTCCCCCAGTCGTGGTCGGTCAACGCCGCCAACATCGTGACCACCAAGTACTTCCGCGGCGCGGTCGGCACCCCGCAGCGGGAGTGGAGCCTCAAGCAGCTGGTCGACCGGGTGGTGGGCGTCTACACGCGTACGGCGGTCGAGCACGGCTACTTCGCCACCGACGAGGACGCCGAGATCTTCGACCACGAGCTCAAGCACGCCCTGGTCAACCAGGTCTTCAGCTTCAACTCGCCCGTCTGGTTCAACGTCGGCACCGCGTCGCCGCAGCAGGTCAGCGCCTGCTTCATCCTGGCCGTCGACGACCAGATGGAGTCGATCCTCGACTGGTACAAGGAAGAGGGCGTGATCTTCAAGGGAGGTTCGGGCTCCGGCGTCAACCTCTCCCGGATCCGTTCCTCCAAGGAACTGCTCTCCAGTGGCGGCACCGCCAGCGGCCCGGTCTCCTTCATGCGCGGCGCCGACGCCTCCGCGGGCACCATCAAGTCCGGGGGCGCCACCCGCCGCGCCGCCAAGATGGTCGTCCTCGACGTCGACCACCCCGACATCGAGGAGTTCGTCGAGACCAAGGCGCGCGAGGAGGACAAGATCCGCGCCCTCCGCGACGCCGGGTTCGACATGGACCTGGGCGGCAAGGACATCGTCTCCGTCCAGTACCAGAACGCCAACAACTCCGTGCGCGTCTCCGACGAGTTCATGCGCGCGGTGGAGAACGGCGAGGAGTTCGGCCTGCGCGCCCGCCTCACCGGCGAGGTCATCGAGAAGATCGACGCCAGAGAGCTGTTCCGCAAGATGGGCAAGGCCGCGTGGGAGTGCGCCGACCCCGGCCTCCAGTACGACGACACGATCAACGACTGGCACACCAGCCCGGAGACGGGCCGCATCACCGCCAGCAACCCCTGCTCGGAGTACCTGCACCTGGACAACTCCTCGTGCAACCTGGCGAGCATCAACCTGCTGAAGTTCCTGAAGGACGACGACACCTTCGACATCGCGAACTTCGTGAAGATCACCGAGCTGGTCATCACCGCGATGGACGTCTCCATCACCTTCGCCGACTTCCCGACCGAGAAGATCGACGAGACCACCCGCGCCTACCGCCAGCTGGGCATCGGCTACGCCAACCTCGGCGCGCTGCTCATGGCCACCGGCCACGCCTACGACTCCGACGGCGGCCGGGCGGTCGCCGGGGCCATCACCTCGCTGATGACCGGCGTCTCCTACCGCCGCAGCGCGGAGCTGGCCGCGGTCGTGGGCCCGTACGACGGCTACGCCCGCAACGCCGACGCGCACAAGCGGGTCATGCGCAAGCACAACGACGCGAACGACGCCCTGCGCACGTTCGACGAGATCGACGGGGCCATCCACCGCGAGGCCTCCAGGCAGTGGAACGAGTGCCTGCGGCTCGGCGACAGGAACGGCTACCGCAACGCCCAGGCCTCGCTCCTCGCGCCGACCGGCACCATCGGCCTGATGATGGACTGCGACACCACCGGCATCGAGCCCGACCTCGCCCTGGTCAAGTTCAAGAAGCTCGTCGGCGGCGGCTCCATGCAGATCGTCAACCAGACGATCCCCCGCGCGCTGCGGCGGCTGGGCTATCAGGAGGAGCAGGTCGAGGCGATCGTCGAGTTCATCGCCGAGCACGGCCACGTCGTCGACGCCCCCGGCCTGCGACGCGAGCACTACGAGGTGTTCGACTGCGCCATGGGCGAGCGCGCGATCGCCCCGATGGGCCACGTCCGCATGATGGCCGCGGCCCAGCCGTTCCTGTCCGGAGCCATCTCCAAGACGGTCAACCTTCCCGAGTCCGCGACGATCGAGGACATCGAGCAGGTCTACATGGAGGGCTGGAAGCTCGGGCTGAAGGCCCTGGCCGTCTACCGCGACAACTGCAAGGTCGGCCAGCCCCTCTCGGCCTCGGGCAAGAAGACCGAGGGGAAGGAGACGCCCGCCGAGCCGGCGATCCAGGTCGTGGAGATCAGCCGCCCGACCCGCCGCCGGATGCCGAACCAGCGCCCCAGCACCACCACCCGCTTCACCGTGGGAGGCGCCAAGGGCTACATGACCGCCTCGTCCTACCCCGACGACGGTCTCGGTGAGGTCTTCCTGAAGATGTCCAAGCAGGGCTCGACCCTCGCGGGCGTCATGGACGCGTTCTCGGTGGCCATCTCCATCGGCCTGCAGTACGGGGTGCCGCTGGAGACGTACGTCGGCAAGTTCGTCAACATGCGTTTCGACCCGGCCGGCATGACCGACGACCCGGACGTCCGCATCGCCGCCTCGGTGATGGACTACATCTTCCGCCGTCTGGCCCTGGACCACCTGCCCTACGACGACCGCGCGGCCCTCGGGATCTTCTCCGCTTCCGAGCGCGCCGCCCAGCAGCGCGGTGAGGACCCGGCCCCGATCCAGACGGACGAGGTCATCGCCGAGCTCGCCACCTCGGCTCCCATCGAGACGGCCGCTCCCGTCGAGGAGCCGAAGTCCCGCCCCGAGGCGGTGCCCGTGGAGACCCCGCGCCGCACCGGCTCCCTGGAGTCCCACCAGGGCCGCACCGCCGACGCGCCGCTCTGCATGACCTGCGGCACCAAGATGCGCCCGGCCGGCAGCTGCTACGTCTGCGAGGGCTGCGGCTCCACCAGCGGCTGCAGCTGATCCCGGGCGGAAAGGCAGCGCCCGCGTAGCGCCTGACAGCAAGAAGCGCCTGACAGCGAGGAGGGGACCGGAACCGAGTCCGGCCCCCCCGGCGTCCTCGGGGAGTCGTCCGCGAATCCAGCAGCGAACGAATCACCTGGTTTCGGCATCTCATCACCGGATGACAGTCGCTACCGAAGGGGACTCTGATGGATGTCAGGCGCGGAACCCGAACGTGGCCCGGTCCGGCTCGCAAAGCCCTGGCGCTGCCGGCCGCGGCGATCGCCTTCACGATCATGACCGGCTCCGGGATGCCGGCCCGCGCGGCGGACGGGGCGCCGTCCACGGCGATCACGGTCGTGCGGTCGGGTATCCCCAAGGGGTTCCTGCTGTACGAGAGCGGGGCGACCAGGAAGAGGTTCGAGAAGGAGATCGGCCCGATGTCCTGGACGTTCGGCGACCGCCGGGACGTACCCCTGCTGATCGACCCCTGCGCCACCGCGAGGCGAACGGACGTCGGCCGCCAGGCCGCACGGACCGTCACGGGCAGAAGTGTGAAGTGGGATGGTGACTACTCCGAGCAGCTGATCGTCTATCGGGACGAGACGGCCGCTCGCAGGGCCGTCGAGGGTCTGCGGTCACAACTGCACCGGTGTGGCGAGCGGAATCGCCAGCACTTCACCTACAGGACGAAACCCGTGCGCATCGGTGACGAGGCGTTCCTGGTGGACGTCTTCCAGCACGCCACGACGATGGGCGGCACCGTCATGCGGCAGGGGAGGACGGTGGCCGTCTACACCCTCCCTCACGCCCAGAACTGGCGAGAATCGGAATACGGCGTCTCCCAGGCCGGGAAGATGGCGAGGAAACTGGAGAGGTTCAATCGCTGAGGAGGTCGTGACCGCGTGGCGAGAACGCCGCGCGTCGCGTCGCCGTGAAGCGGGACGGGCCGTGAGGTCCTGGGACGGAGTGCACATCCCGCGCCGGGACAGGGGCGGTCGACGCCGCCGGTGCCCGCCCGGTGAGATCGGTTCCGGTGCCCGGGCCGGTCCTCACAGGCGGTAGACCCGGCGGGCGGTGGCGGCGAAGACGTTCTGGACGACCTGGGCGGACCGGCCGGCGAGGACCTCCTGCCAGGTGGAGACCAGGGTGGGCAGGTCGGTCCAGATCTTCTCGATCGGGAAGTTGCTCCCCCACATGCAGCGGTGCGAGCCGAAGGCCTCCAGGCAGGTGTCCGCGACCGTCCCGATCAGTGAGCGGTCCACACGGTGCACGAACGTGCCCTGGCCGGTGAGCTTCACCACGACGTTGGGCCGCTCGGCGAGCAGTCTCAGGCCGCGTTTCCACTCCGCCACCCGGGACGCCTCGAAGTCGTCGAGCATCCCCGCGTGGACCAGGACGAACGTGACGTCGGGGAAGTCGTCGACGAAGCTCGCGGCGTCGGCCATCTGCCCGGCGAACACCTGGAGCTCGAACAGCCAGCCGAGGTCGGCGAGCGAGGCGATGTTGCGGCGGAAGACGGGATCCTTCATGCGGTCGGGGCCGGAGGCGAAGCGGAACTCCGGCCGCTCGTGCCAGTGCAGCTGCAGCCTGGTGCCCCTCATGAGAGGGGTGAGCGCGGCCTGGCGGCGCATCACGTCGGCCGCGCCCTCGTCGAAGAGGTCCGCGGAGCCGATCACGGCCGTCGGCCAGCCGGTCTCGGCATGCGTCTCGCGCAGCCAGCGCACCTCGTCCAGGGCACGGTCGAGCGGCCAGTTGGCCTGCACGTAGACCGCGGAGGTGATGCCGCAGGCGGTGGCCTCCTCGACGTACTCCGACACCGGGTAGTCGCGGCGGATCGGTTCGTAGGGGCCGAAGATGCGCGGGATCATCTCGCCCTGGAGCCAGGGCAGGTCGGCGGCGCGCCAGATGTGGTGGTGCGCGTCGACGATCCCGGCGGGAGCCGGACGGGCGGTGGTGTCGTTCATCGGATACCTCCGGCGTGGGGATCTCCGGCCTCGGCCTCGCGCGGGGGCCTGTCCGTGGGGACTGTCATGAGCGGGCTCCCGCAGGGCGTGGAGCGGGGCGTGGAGTGGAGTGCGGAGCGGCCCACCGTCTGGCCGCCGCGCGCCGGGGGCCGGACAGGACCGCGGGGAGGCGGCGGACCTCCGCGAGGGCGGTGGGCAGGTCGCGTACGCCGCCGAGGTGGTCGAGGTGGGGGAGCAGGGCGGCCATGGCGCGCGTGACCGGGCTGTATGCGGGGGAGCACGCCAGCGGCGACCACCAGACGAGCCGGTGGCCCAGCCGGGACAGGCGGGCGGTCGCGCGGACCATGGGGACGTGGTCGCCGCGTTCGAGCCCGTCGGACAGCACGATCACCAGCGCGCCCCTCGCGAGCGCCACGAACCGTGGAACGTCCAGGAACTCCTGCAGCGCCGCCCCGATCGCGGTGCCGCCGTCGGCGTCCGTGACCCGCTCGGACACCGCGCGCAGCGCCCGGCCCGTGTGGGGGTGCGACAGGGCGGAGGTGATCCTGGTGAGCCGGGTGCCGAAGGTGAAGACCTCGGTGCGGGCCGGTGCCGCGCGCAGTGCCGTGTGCGCCAGGCGGAGCAGGTCGGGGGTGTGCCGCCGCAGCGAGCCCGAGACGTCGACCAGGACGAGCAGGCGGCGCGGGCGCGGCGGCCGGGCACGCCGGCGCAGCTCGATGATCTCCCCGTCGTGGCGGTGCGCCCGCCGCCAGGCGTGCCGCACGTCCAGCCGGTCGCCGGTCCGCGCCGGGCGCCGCCGCCTCGACGGGGTCGAGGGCAGCACGGCGGGCCAGGCGGCCTCCAGGGCCCGGGTGACCGAACGCCACCGGTCGCCGGCCGCGTCGAAGTCCCGCCTGCCGTACGTGCTGAGCGTGCTGGCCTCGACGCCGTCGCCGGGCAGCGCCTCTTGCGGGGCGGGGTCGTCCTCGCCGGGTCCCTGGGGGGAGGGGACGTCGCTCTCCCCGGCGGGCGGCGGCAGGGCGTCCGCGAGGCCGCCCTGCCGGAACCACGCGGTGAAGACCCGGTCGAACGCGGCGAGCTCCTCGATGTCGTGCAGCAGGGTGATCCGGGCGTACCAGTACAGGGCGGTCAGGTCGCGCGGCGGCGACTCGCCGACGACCCGCAGCAGGTCGGCCTGTTTCGGCAGCGCGGTGGTCACGCCCGCGGCGCGCAGTGCGGACAGGAACCCCCACACGTGACCGGCCGCGAGGTCGGCGGGCTCACTGTCGCCGGACGGCTCTCCCGTGGGGGTGGTGGGTTCGGGGTCGCCGGACGGTTCTCCCGCGAGAGCGGGGGGCTCAGGCATCGCCGAACAGCTCCTCCGCGTGCCCGACGAGCAGCCGGGTGTCCTCCTCGTCCTTGATGAGCAGGCCGAGGGCGCGGCGCAGCGCCACGGGCCAGGGGCTGCCGCCCTCGGCCAGGGCCACCGCGCCCCTGGCCCACTCCACCGACTCGGCGATGCCGGGCCGTTTGAGCAGCGGCAGCCCGCGTACCCGCTGGACGGCGCGTACCAGCCCCTCAGCGGCCCGCTCCTCCAGGCCGGGGACGGCCGCGCGCAGGATCGCCCGCTCGCGGTCGACCTCGGGGAAGGCGATCCAGTGGTAGAGGCATCGCCGTTTGAGGGCGTCGTGCAGCTCGCGGGTCCGGTTGGAGGTGAGCACCACGACCGGCGGCGTGCGCGCCCGGATGGTGCCCAGTTCCGGGACGGTGATCTGGAAGTCGCCCAGGAACTCCAGCAGGAACGCCTCGAACTCGCTGTCGGCGCGGTCGATCTCGTCGATCAGCAGGACCGCGCCGCGGTCGGCCTCCAGGGTGCGCAGCAGCGGCCGCCGCAGCAGGAACTCCTCGCGGTAGAGGTCGCCGACCTCCTGGCCGCGGCTCTCGGCCACCCGGACCTGCAGGAGCTGCTTGGGGTAGTCCCACTCGTACAGCGCCTGGCCGGAGTCCAGCCCCTCGAAGCACTGGAGCCGGATGAGCTCCCGGCCCACGACGCGCGAGAGCACCCGGGCGACCTCGGTCTTCCCCACGCCCGGTTCCCCCTCGAGCAGCAGCGGCCGGCCCAGCCGCAGCGCCAGGTGGACGGCGGTGCAGAGGCCCTCGTCGGCGAAGTACCCCTCCCGTTCGAGCGCCGCGGCGAGCGCGCGCTCGTCCAGGAGGCGGCCCACCGAAGCACCCCCACCGGCCCCCGTACCGGCCCCAGGCACAGCCCCACCGGCCCCCGGCACACCTCCGTCGGCCACCGAGGAGGTTGCGCGGGCCGCGGAGGAGTTTCCGCGGGCCGCGGAGGAGGCCCGGCCGGGCGTCGAGGGTTCGCCGGGCGCCGAGAAGGACCCGCCGGGCGCCGGGGGGAACCCGCCGGGCACCGGGGAACCCCCGACAGGCGTCACAGTTGCGCGTGCTCGGTCGTGAGCAGGTGGATCCGCTGGGTGGTGTGCGCGGCGGCGTCGGCCGCGGCGGCCTTGCCGTGCTCGGAGCCGAACGCGGCGACGCGGGCGTCCTCGTCGTCGAAGTAGAGCTCGTTCACCGAGTCGAACGGAGCGTCGTCGCCGTTGCTGACGCTCACCGTGTACTTGCGCAGCCCGGGAAGCTTCTTGGCGAACTCGACGTGGTCCTCCACGACCCACTTCGCGAACTCCTCGTGGGACAGGTTCTCCGCGCGCTTGAGCAGCGAGACGACTTTCAGCATGGGTATCGGTTCCTCCGGATCGGATGGGTTTTTCAGGCGTTCCCGCGCGAGGACACCTCGCGCGGGGTGTCCCGCGCGAGGGCGTCCAGCCCGCGCAGGACGCGTTCGGGGGTGAAGGGCATCGCCGTGATGCGCACGCCGCAGGCGTCGAAGATGGCGTTGGCGATGGCCGGGATCGGCGCGTTGGCGGTCATCTCGCCGATGCCCTTGGCGCCGTAGGGGCCGTTGCCCGCCGGGCGCTCCAGGAACAGGCTGTGCTGTACGGGAATGTCGGCCGGCCCCGGCATGAGGTAGTCGGCGAAGTCGACCGGCCCGTGGTCGCGCCGGGGGTAGTAGGGCTCGGTGGTCTCGAACAGGGCGTGCGACATGCCCATCCAGGCCCCGCCCTCGACCTGCTGGGTCGCCATCGCCGGGTTGAGCGCCCGGCCGATCTCGTAGGCGTTGTACAGCTCCAGCACCTCGACCGTCCCGGTCTCGTCGTCCACCTCGACGACGGCGACCGTGCACGCGTGCGCCTGGCAGGAGTCGGGGTCCATCTCCCCCGTCTCGGGCACCGGCACGCTCGGCTCCTTGAGGAAGATACCGCGCCCGGAGATCGTGCGGCCGTGCTTGAAGTGCGCGGCCAGGGCGAGGTCGGTGATGTGGATGCTCGGCTGGTCCGAGCCCTTGAGCTTGATGACGCCGGTGCCGTCGGTCTCCAGGTCCCCGGCGTCGACCTCCAGCTCCTCGGCGGCGACCTCCAGCATCACGGCGCGCGCCTCGGCCGCCGCCATGATGACGGCGTTGCCGACGCGGTGGGTGCCCCGGCTGGCGAAGGTCCCCATGCAGTGCGGGCCGGTGTCGGTGTCGGCGGTGTTGACCAGGACGTTCTCCATCGGCAGGCCGAGCGTCTCGGCGGCGCACTGGGCGGCGATCGTCTTGATGCCCTGGCCGAGGTCCACCGAGGACAGCGTGATCACGAACGTGCCCGTGGTCGTGGCGTGGATCAGCGCCTGCGAGGGGTCGCCGCCGAGGTTCATGCCGGTCGGGTAGTTCACCGACGCGTATCCGCGCCCGCGTAGCCTGGCCATGGCCTACAGCCCCTCTCGTGTCGTCGACGACATCCGGCGGTACGCCTCGGGCAGCTCGTGCCCGGACATCTCCGCGGCCTTCTGGATCACTTCGACCAGCGCGGTGCCCTCGGCGACCTTGCGGTGGGCCTTGAGGTCCCCGTCGCGGTAGGCGTTGATGAGGCGCAGCTGCAGCGGGTCCATGGACAGGGCCCTGGCGACCCGGTCCATCTGCGACTCCAGCGCGAAGTCGCCGATGGTCACGCCGAACCCGCGCATCGCGCTGGACGGCGTGCGGTTGGTGAACACGCAGTGGCAGTCGGCCCACACGTTCGGGATCGAGTACGGCCCCGGCAGGTGGGCGGCGGCCTTGGTGGTGCCGTACGGGGTGTGCCGGGCGTAGGCGCCGGAGTCGACGTACAGCGTGACCTTGCGGCCGATGATCCGGCCGTCGTCCATCACGGCGTCCTTGATGTAGATGCGCTCGGCCGCGCGCGGCGAGGAGACCTGCATCTCCTCGTACCTGCTGTAGACGAACTTGACCGGGCGGTCGGTCACCATGGCGGCCACGCACGCGACCGGCTCGACGACGACGTCGACCTTGCCGCCGAAGCCCCCGCCGACCGTCCCGCCGACGACGCGCAGCTTGTTGAACGGGGTCTGGAGGATCAGCGCGGTGTTGTCGAGGGTGAAGAAGCACGCCTGGGTGTCGGAGTGGATGCGCAGCCGTCCGTCGGCCTGCGGGACCACCACGCAGCCGGTGGTCTCGGTGGGGGCCTGCTCGATCGGCGCGGACTCGTAGCGCCACTCGAAGACGTGGTCGGCCTGCCCGAACGCCTGCTCCACGTCGCCGAACCGGATCCGCCGGCAGTGGTGTCCCTCGTAGGTGAAGAAGTTGCGGCCGTGGTACTCGTTGACCAGCGGCGCCCCCTCCGCCAGGGCCTCCTCGACGTCGAAGACCGCCGGCAGGTCCTCGTAGTCGACCCTGATCCTGGCCGCGCCCTCCAGGGCCGCCGCCTCGGACTCGGCGACCACCGCGCAGATCGGCTCGCCGAGGTAGCGGACCTTGTCCACGGCCAGGATCGGCTCGTCGTCCGGCCCGACGCCGATCAGCTTGAGCGGGGTGTAGATGTTGTTCGGGATGTCCGCGTGGGTGAGGATCCGCGTGACGCCCGGCACCTCCAGGGCGCCTGTCAGGTCGACGCTCCTGATCCTGGCGTGGTGGCGGGCCGAGCGGTGCATCTTCAGGTGCAGCATCCCCCGGGGGGCGACGTCCTCGAAGAACTCGGTCCTGCCGGTGACGTGCCCCAGCGCGTCGGAGCGCTGGACGACCGAGCCGATGACGGTGAAGTCGTCCTCGCGCTCGGCGGCGAAGGAGCCCTTGTCGATGGGGGCGAGCCGGTAGGTCATCGCGACACCGTTCCTTCCACGGGCTCCTCCACTGGCTGTCCCTGCTCCGCGCTCTCCCCGCGCCTGCGCCTGGCCGCGTCCAGGATGGCGATCATGATGGGCTGGTAGCCGGTGCACCGGCAGACGTTGCCCGAGATCGCCTCGGCCACCTCCTCCCTGGTCGGGTCGGGGTTGCGGTCCAGCAGGGCCTCGGCGACCATGATCATGCCTGCCGTGCAGAACCCGCACTGGGTGGCGAAGTTGTCGACGAAGGCGCTCTGCACCTCGTCGAGGTCCCCGCCGGCGGCCACTCCCTCGAGCGTGCGGACCGAGCAGCCCGAGACCGTTTCCACGGCGACCAGGCACGCCGTCACGGGCCGGTCGTCGACCAGCACGGTGCAGGTGCCGCAGCTGCCCTGCGCGCAGCCGCGCTTGGCCGCGGTGAGCCCCAGCGAGTCGCGCAGGGTCGCCAGGAGGGTGGTCCCCGGTCTGGCGATGAACTCCCGGGGTTCGCCGTTGACGACGAGCGAGACGATCTGTGACGACATTGTCCGGCCCTTTCTGGGGGGTGGGCGGGTGGACGGGCGCTTCCGGGGGTGCGGGTGGACCGCGTCTCCGAGGGGTGGATCGGCGTTTCCGAGGCGCGTCTCCGAGGGGCGGATCTCCGAGGGGTGGATCGGCGTTTCCGAGGGGTGGGCCGGTGGACGGGAGGACGGCGGGCACGTGACAGGTGCCGCGGGACCGCTAGCCGGTGAAGGCCCGGCGCAGGTGCACGGGCAGGACCCGCGCCCGGTACCACGCGCTGGCGTAGGCGTCGTCGAAGGGCGCGGTGTCGGAGCGGGCGGCCTCCCCGGCCTCGGTCAGGACGTCGGGGCTCAGCGGACGGCCCGCCAGCAGCCGCTCGGCCGACACCGCGCGCACCGGGCGCGGGGCGACGCCGCCGAGGGCGATCCTGGTCGAGGTCACCACGCCGTCCTCGGTGCGCGTCACGGAGGCGACGGTCACGATGGACGCCGAGTTCAGCCTGCGGCGCATCGCCTTGTGGTAGTACCAGGTTCCCGGTTCCGGCAGGGCGACCACCACCGCCGTGACGAACTCGCCCGCGGCGACCCCCGAGGCGAGCACGTCGGCCACCGGGGCGTCGCGCCGCCCGCCGGGGCCCGCGATCTCGCACAGCGCGTCGAGGGCGAGCAGGCAGACCGCCAGGTCGCCGTACGGCTGCGCGACGAACAGGTTGCCGCCCACGGTCGCCAGGTTGCGGATCGTGGGGGAGGCGATGGTGCGCACCGCCGGGCGCAGGAAGCCGAGCCCGGGATGCTCCTCGACGGAGGACAGGGGAGCGGCCGCGCCGATCCTGGCGACGCCGTCCCGGACCTCGATCCCCGCCAGCCCGGCCCTTCGCAGGCTGATCAGCTCGCTCCCGGTCGCGGCGCCGCCGCTGACCAGCGGCATCACGACGGTGCCGCCGCCCATGATCTGGCCGCCTCTCGCCGAGTGGGCCGCCACGGCCTCGGCGGACTCTGGCACGTGGACCGCCTGGATCATCATGTCCGGACCCCCTGCGTTACGAGCGGGTTAAATATCGATAATTGATTATCGGAACCGTAGGCTGAGGCTCGTCCCTGAGTCAAGGGGAGGTCAAGAGGAGATCGATGAACGAGAATCGACACTCGGTAGGATGCGCTCCATGACCGAGGAGATGACGGGGGAGCCCTCCATGCTGCCGCGGCTGACGCTGTCGCGGCAGATCCGCGACTCGCTGGTCAGCCGGATCGTCTCCGGCCAGTTCAGGCCCGGTGAGCGACTGGTGGAGACGCGTCTCGCGGCGACGTACGGCACGAGCCAGGCACCCGTCCGCGAGGCATTGCGCGAGCTGGAGGTCATGCGGCTGGTGGAGACCCAGCCGCGAAGGGGCACCTTCGTGCGTCCCTTCGTCCACGAGACGCTCAGGGAGAGCTACGTCGTGCGGGCCGCGCTGGAGGAGACGGCCATCCGGCTCGCCCTGCTCGCCGGGACCGTCCCGCTGGAGGCGCTCGGATCGGACGTGGCGGCGATGCGGGCCGCGGCCGCCGGGCGCGACGGTGAGGCGTCCATGCGGGCGAGCGTGTCCTTCCACCGGCGCATCGTCGAGGCCGCTCGCAACGAGCTGCTCAGGCTCTCCTGGGAGGGGCTGCAGATCGAGGCGCGCACCTCGGTCACGATGCTCGCGACCGGCGTTGACCTCCACGACATCGCCCGCGACCACGCCGAGCTGCTGGCGGTGATCGAGCGCGGCGACCTGGAGACGGCCTGCAAGCACGCCCGCGACCACCAGTGGCACTACGCCGACCTCCCGCACGACGCCCACGGCAGGATCCGCGACACCGCCGCCGGCTGAACACCGGCTGGATCCAGGCTGAATCGCCGCGTATCCGGAGGAATCGCGGTTGGAACCCGATCACCGGGGTAGCCGGGCTTGGCTGTCGTCATCACCGGCCGGAACGGCGGGTGCCCGATCCTTGTGAGGGGCCGGCGCCCGCCGCGGCACGGACGGCGGGATCGTGCGCGGCGCGGGAGCCCGCACGACCTCACCGCCCCGGCCGGGATGCGAGAAACGCGGATACGGTTCGAGGAAAGGTGAGATCGTGACGAGCAACTCTGGACAGACCGGTTCCGAGGCGGCGACGGCCGCGGCCAGGACGCTGGCCGACCCCAACGCGACCGACGAGGAGAAGTCCGCTGCCGCGAGCGCGCTGTCGCAGGCCCCGGAGAGCCACGGGGAGACCGGCGCCGAGGCGGCGTCGGCCTCGTCCAGGACGCTGTCGGACCCGGAGCAGGGCGACGAGGAGAAGTCCGCCGCCGCGAGCGCGCTGTCGCAGACGCCGGAGAACAACGGCGACAGGTGACGATCGCGGCTGCCCGGAGGCCGCCTCCGGGCAGCCCGCCGTCCGGGCGTCAAGAGGCCGGCCGGGCTCACCTCCGGGCGGCCTCACCGGGGCTCACCAAGCCTCACCAGAGCTCGCCTCCGGGCGGCCTCACGCCTCACGAGGGGCTCACCAGAGCTCACAAGGACTCACCGGAGCTCACAAGAGATCGCGAGGGCTCACCAGGGCTCACGAGGTGCCGCCGGGCGGGGCGTCACATCGCCCACCGCCGGAACCCGCCCTCGGAATTGATCACCTGGCCGGTGATCCAGGCACCGTCGTCGGAGGCGAGCCAGCGGACCAGCCGGGCGACGTCCTCGGGTTTCCCCCACCGGCCCGCGGGCAGCGCGCGGCCCACCTCGAGGGTGATGTCGGGGGTGGCCCAGCCGGTGTCGACCGGTCCGGGATTGATCGCGTTCACGGTGATGCCCCGGTCGGCGAGGGCGTCGGCGAGGCTGAGCGTCATCTGGTGGATCGCGCCCTTGCTGATGGCGTACGGCAGCTCCTGGCTCATCGGGGCGAGATGCTGTCCCGAGGTGAACAGGATCACCCGCCCGCCGGGCCGCCGGTCGTCGTGCCGGGCGGCGAAGGCCTGTGTCAGCAGTACGCTCCCGCGGGCGTTCACCGCCCAGGAGAGGTCGAGCTCGTCCGCGGTGATCTCGTCGAGCGTTCCCAGGGCGCTGCGGGCGTGGTTGGCCACCACCACGTCGACGTGCCCGAAGGACCGCGCCGCCAGCTCGATGACCGACGCCGGTGTCTCCGAGTCGGCGAAGTCGGCCTCCACGTGCCGCAGGCGCTCGCCCACCCCGCCGAGTTCCTCGAGGACCCCCGCCATCCCGGCGGGGTCGACGCCCCACGGCTGACCGGCGTCGTGCGGCGTCCACGAGTGCACCAGCACGCTCGCCCCCTCGGCGAGCAACTCGCGGGCGATCGCGAAACCGATCCCGGCCCGTCTGCTCACCCCGGTCACCACAGCGACGCGCCCCGCCAGCGATTTCCGGCCGGGGCCGTCGTTCGTCTCGATCGTCATGGTCCGATCCTGCCGGAGGGGGCGGCGCGTTCGCGATCGGCTTTCGCGAGCGCGCCGCCCCCTCCGTGACGGACGAGCGGCCGTGGCCTGCCCGCTCACCATGCCGTGGCCTGCTCGCTCCGTCTGGCACGCTGGTCGGGTGATTGAGGAGTTCGAGGCGGAGCGGTCGAAGATGTTCGGCCTGGCGTACCGGATGCTCGGGTCGGCCAGCGAGGCCGAGGACGTCGTCCAGGACGCCTACCTGCGCTGGAGCGGCGCCGAGCGTGAGAACATCGTCTCGCCGGGGGCCTGGCTGGCCAAGGTCGTCACCAACCTCTGCCTCAACCGGCTCTCCGCCGCCCGCACCACCCGCGAGCGCTACGTCGGCTTCTGGCTCCCCGAGCCCGCGCCGACCGGCGCGCTCGGCCCGCTGGAGAGCGCCGAGCGGCGCGACGCGGTGTCCATGGCCTTCATGCTCCTGCTGGAGCGGCTCACCCCGGCGGAGCGGGCCGTGTTCGTGCTGCGCGAGGCCTTCTCGTACGGGTACCGCGAGATCGCCGACGTGCTCGACCTGTCCGAGGCCAACTGCCGCCAGCTGTACGGCAGGGCCCGGCGCAGGGTCGGCGAGGCTCCGAGGTTCGACGCCCCCGGCGAGCAGCGGCGAAGGATCGTGGAACGTTTCCTGACGGCTGCCGCGAGCGGCGACCTGGCCGGGCTGGAGCGGCTGCTCGCCGACGACGTGGTCACCTGGTCCGACGGCGGGGGCAAGGTGAACGCCGCGCTGCGGCCGGTCACGGGCCGCGAGCGGGTCGTCCGCTACCTCGCCGGGGCCGCCGCCAAGTTCGGGCAGGGCGTGGAATTCGGCCATGCCGACATCAACGGCCAGGAGGGGATCCTCGCCCGGCGTGAGGGGGAGATCATCACGGTCTTCGTGATCGAGATCTCCGGCGGCATGATCGTCGGGGTGCGCGCAGTGCTCAATCCGGAGAAGCTGTCACATCTGCAGGAGCTCACCGGTTCTTAGGGGTATGACGGAAAACATCCTTGTCACCGGCGGTACGGGCACTCTCGGCCGCCACGTCGTGGACCGGCTCGCCGCGGCCGGTCACCCCGCCCGCGTGCTGAGCCGCACGCGCGAGCCCTACATCGGGGACCTGAGGACGGGGGCGGGGCTCGGCGCCGCCCTCGACGGGGTCGGCACGGTCGTCCACCTCGCCAGCGACCCGCGCGACTCCTCGGCGGACGTCGAGGGAACCCGGCGGCTGATCGCCGCGGCGCCCGCGGGCACCCACCTGGTCTACATCTCCATCGTCGGCGTCGACCGGCACCCGTACTCGTACTACCGGCGCAAGTACGAGGCCGAGAGGATCGTCGAGAACTCGGGGCTGCCGTACACCATCCTGCGCGCGACGCAGTTCCACAACCTGGTCCTGTTCGCGCTGGAGGCACTGGCGAAGGCGCCGGTCCTGCTCGTTCCCGCCGGGACGAGCCTCCAGCCGGTGGAGATCGAGGAGGTCGCGGAGCGGCTGGTGGAGCTGGCGCTGGGCGCGCCCGCCGGGAGGGTGCCCGACATGGGCGGCCCCGAGATCGTGAGCGTCGCCGAGCTCGCGCGGACCTATCTGCGCGTCACCGGCCGGCGCAAGCCCGTCGTGCCGTTGCTCCTGCCGGGCCGGGTGGCCGCCGCCTTCCGGCGGGACGCGCACCTCGCGCCGGACCACCCCGACGGGCGCGGGACGTTCGCTGACTTCGTGGCGACGGCCCCGGGCCGGAGCGGGTACGGGACACGGGCGCGGCGGTGACCGGGGCGGTCCCCGCCGCGCGGGACCGCGACCCGTTGTGCGCGGTGCCGCGCCGGGCCACGGCCCGTGCCGGCTCCGGTCCTCACGAGGGAGACCTCCCGGGCCGGTGACGCCGGGGCCGCTCCGCCCGCAGGGGGATCAGGTGGCCCGCGTGCCCGTCCGGGCGGCGATGTGATCGGGAGGGGCGATCCCGGCCGGAAGCAGGGGGTCGGGCACCGGGGCGAGCCAGGTGGTGGCCAGAGGCAGCCGGCCCGCCCAGAGCCCCAGCTCCGCGTCGGGCCCCTCTCCGTCCTCGGGCGGTCCGGAACTCATTTTGACCGACGCCTCGGCCAGGGAGATCGCGAGGATCGTCGTCGCGGCGAGTTCCTTGCGGCTGGGCCGCCTGGCGTAGTCCCACTGGCCGGGGGCGGCACGCTCGGTCAGGATCCGCAGCGCGGCCAGCTTCTCCTCGCCCTCCAGGGAGCGGGGCACGCCGTAGACCATGGCGGAGCGGTAGTTGACGCCGTGCTCGAAGACCGACCTGGCCAGGATGAGGCCGTCCACGTGGGTGACCGTCACGCAGACCGTGCCCGTACCCGGGCCCGCCACGTCCCCCGGTTCGTCCGGGCCGGCGGCCGTCGCGGCCCCGGGCTCGTCCGGGCCGGTCAGGCTCCTGCTGGCCACCGAGCCGTGCACGTAGAGGTGGTCGGCGTCGAAGCCGTAGACCGTGGGGACCACCATGGGCACACCACCTGAGATCACTCCCAGGTGGCAGACGAATCCGGCGCCCAGCACCTCGTACAGGGCGGCGCGGTCGGTGCGGCCCTTCTCCCGCAGGCGCCGGTGCCGGGTGCGCTCGGTTGCGGACAATTCGCTCATGAGGCGATATTCAATCAGGTGACCTCGGAGTTCGGGTGTCCCACGGTTCGTGCGTCCCGTCGGACGGATCGCCGGGAAGCCGGGTGGATCGCCGGGAGGCCGGGCGGGCCGCAGGGAAACGGATCCGCGGCGAGCCCGCGGCCGGAACGGTGGCGGAACGGCGGCCCGAACGGAGAAAGACCCGCCGTGGCGGGTCTTTCGCGAGGAGGGCCGGACGGGGTCAGGCGGCGGATGTGGGACCGCTGGTCCGTGGAAAGCGGAGGACGTTGCGGCCCGTGTAGGCGCTGAGGTCGACGACCTTGGTGTCACCGGCCACCCCGCGGCGTGTCGCGGAACGAATGTCCCTGATCTTGAGCCGTGCGACATATGGTGGCACGACCACAAGTCTCTTCATTGAGCCCCCCGGCGTGATGGTTCCGTTATATGAAATATCTACAGATCGCCGCATAAGACTGCCGTAAAGGCCAGGTCGGCAGGGGACCAGGTCAGTAGGGGAGCGGGCGCCCCGAGGGGGAGCGCAGGTCCAGGCCCGAGGCGAGGTCGGGACGGCGCGGACGCCGCCGCCGGATGATCTGGGTGCGTCGCCGCATGATCTTCCCCTTTTCCGGGTTCGCCGTGGTCCGCGTCCTATGACACCGGTTCGCCGGACGCTCGCGCGCCTGGCTCGCACGGTTGCCCGTGCGAGCCAAACCTAGTCCGCCCCGCCCCTCCCGATCAACCGTTTTGGCTACGCAGGGTTCCCGCGACCATGCGGGTGGTGACGGCGATCCGGTTCCACGCGTTGATCGTCGAGATCGTCACGACCAGTGCGGCCAGCACCTCCGGCTCGTAGTGTTTGGCGGCCTCGTCCCACACCTCGTCCGGCACCGTCTCGCCGCGGTCGCTGAGCCGGGTGGCCTCCTCGGCCAGGGCGAGGGCCGCCCGCTCGGCGTCGTCGAAGAAGGGCGTCTCCCGCCAGGCCGCCACCGCGAACAGCCGCTCGTCGCTCTCCCCGGACGCCTTCGCGTCGTGGGAGTGCATGTCGACGCAGAAGCCGCAGCCGTTGATCTGGCTGACCCGCAGCTTGACCAGTTCCTTCGTGGCGTGCGGCAGCCCGCTGTCGGCCAGGTACTTCTCCAGCCGCAGCATGGCCCGGTAGGCCTCGGGGGCGAGCTCGCTGACGTTCATCCGCTCTTTCATCGAACACTCCTCAGTTTCTCGGGGTTCCTCACGATGTCGATCTCGGTGATGCGGCCCTCGGAGACGGCCAGCCCGTAGACGGAGAGCCCGTCGTTCCGCGCCCACAGCAGTCCGGCCCGGCCGTTGACCGTGGTCACCGTCAGCCTCCCTGTGCCGCCGAACTTCCCGGCGAGGCCGCGTATGAAGCGGCCCACCCGGTCGGCGCCGCGGACCGGCCTGCGGGCCGCGCCGACCACCCCGCCGCCGTCGCTGCGCATCACCACGTCCGGATCGAGCAGTGCCATCAGCGCGCCGATGTCGCCGTCCCCGCCCCGGATGATCCGCGCGAACGCCTCGACCACCCTGCGGTGCTCGGTCTCGTCGACCTCGAAACGGGGTGCCCGCGCCGCGACGTGCCCGCGGGCGCGGGCCGCGAGCTGCCGGCACGCGGCGGCGGAGCGCCCGACCGCGCGCGCCACCTCCCCGAACGGCAGCCCGAACACGTCGTGCAGGACGAAGGAGGTGCGCTCGGCGGGGCTGAGCGACTCCAGCACCACCAGCATCGCCAGGCTCATCGACTCGTCCAGGGTCACCCGGTCGGCGGGGTCGCCCCCGCCCACCACGGGCTCCGGCAGCCACGGCCCGACGTATTCCTCGCGCCGTACGCGCGCCGAACGCAGCACGTCCAGCGCGAGTCTCGATACTGTGACCACCAGCCAGCCCGTGACGTCCCCGATCTCCGAACGCTCCGCCCTGCCCAGCCGCAACCAGGCATCCTGGACCACGTCCTCGGCCTCGTCGACGCTGCCGAGCAGGGCGTAGGCCACGCCGACCAGGCGTGGCCGGATGGCCTCGAACTCAGCGGCGAGGGCTTCGTCACCGTTCACGTAAGGAGGACGAGACATGTTCCAAGTCTGTGACATCGCCCGAACCTCACCGTCCTCCGGGGCGTCCCATCCACCGGCGAACGGAGTGTGAGTTGAGTACGGCACTTATCGACGGTGATCCGCAGAGGCTGGGCGGCTACTGGCTGGCCGGGCGGCTGGGCGCGGGCGGCCAGGGCGTGGTCTACGAGGCGTACGACGCCGAGGGCACGCGCGTCGCGGTGAAGGTCCTGCACGGTGACGCCGGGACCGACCCCGAGCTGCGCGAGCGGTTCGGCCGCGAGGCCGCCGCCGCCCGCCGGGTGGCCTCGTTCTGCACGGCGGGCGTGCTGGACGCCGACCTCGACGGGCCCAGGCCCTACATCGTCAGCGAGTACGTGGAGGGCCCCAGCCTGCGCCGGGCCGTCGCGGAGGGGCGCCGCTTCACCGGAGGCGACCTGCACCGCCTCGCGACCGCGATCGCCACCGCGCTGACCGCCGTCCACGAGGCCGGGGTGATCCACCGCGACCTCAAACCCGACAACGTCCTGCTGGGCCCGGACGGCCCACGGGTGATCGACTTCGGTGTCGCCCGTACGGAGGACATGTCGCTGACCGCGACCGGCATGGTCGCGGGCACCCCGACCTACATGGCCCCCGAGATCTTCATGGGCCGGCGCGCGACCGCGGCCGTCGACGTCTTCGCCTGGGGCGGGATCATGGTCTTCGCCGCGACGGGCGCCGACCCGTTCCGTGCCGAGAGCCTGGGCGGGATCATGCACCGCGTGCTGTCGGTACAGCCCCAGCTGGACATGCTCCCCGAGCACCTGCGGCCGTTCGTCGCCGCCTCGCTCGCCAAGGACCCCGAGTCCAGGCCCACCGCCAGGGACCTGCTGCTCGCCCTGGTCAGCGGCGACGGGGCCCTCAACACCTCCGACACCCCGGGACTGCTCGCGGCCGGCAGCGACGCCGGGGCCCAGGTCAGGGTGGCCTCGGCCGATCCCGCGCTCGGCACCCTCGCCGAGGACGCCTACGTCGCGCTCGGCCCCGCCGAGCGGGAGCTGGCCCCGGAGATCTTCCTGCGGCTGGTCACCGTGACCGACGACGACCAGCTGGTCGTCCGCCGGGCGCAGTGGGCCGAGCTCCTCGACGGGCGCGGGGAGGGCGAGGCCGCCGCGGTACGGCGCCTGGTGGAGGTCTTCGCGTACCTGCTCACCCACGACGACCGGGAGGTGTGGCTGTCACGGCCCGCGCTGCCGCAGGCCTGGCCCAGGCTGCGCGCGTGGGTCCAGGCCAACCGGGACGGCCTGGCCGTGCACCGGGGCATCCTCACCGCCGCGCGGCGCTGGCAGCTCCAGGGGCGCAGGGACGGGGACCTGTTCCAGGGCGGCAGCCTGGAGAACGCCATGCGCTGGGCGGCCACCGGGCGCCGCAACATCACGCTCAGCCCGGTCGAGCGCGACTTCCTGGAGGCGGGCGCCGCCCTCGCCCGGCGCCGTGTCCGCAGGGGCCGGATGCTCTCCGGCACGCTGGCCGTGCTGCTGGTCGTCGCGCTGGCCGCGGGGGCGTTCGCCGTGCAGCAGAGCAGGGTGGCCGACGCGCGCAGCGCCGTCATCGCCTCCCAGCGCGACCAGGCGACGGCCGCCAGGCTCGCCGCGACGGCCGACACGCTGCGGATCGCCGAACCGGTCAGGGCCATGCTGCTCAGCGTGGCCGCCTGGCGGCTGGCGCCGGTGACCGAGGCGAGGGCGAGCCTGGCCGGTTCGCTGGCCCAGCGGGAGACGGCCGCCTTCCACGACCCGGCCACCGGGATACAGACCCTCAGGGCGCTGAGCGCCGACGGGCGCACCCTCGTCAGCGCGAGCGACGGCGAGGCGCGCGTCTGGGACGTGCGGACCGGCAGGCGCACCGGCGGCTTCACCGGGATCGGCGGCGAGCTGCGCGGGATCGCGCTGAGCCCGGGAGGCGGAAGGCTCGCCGTGATCAGCGGCCTGAGGCTGAGGATCTGGGACGTGCGGACCGGCAGGCCGACCGGCGCCGTCATGGAGGTCCAGGGCCGGAGCGCGGGCGGCGACACCACCGCGTCCTTCGGGCGGTCGGACGACTGGCTCATGGTCGGTCAGGGAGAGGGGTTCACCGTCTGGAACGTCGTGACCGGCCAGAAGCACTCCCCGGTCGGAGGAGCCGTCGGCGGCGACGTCTCGGCGGACGGGCGCGGGTTCGCGACCGGGACCATCAACGGTGAGGCGGTGGGCTTCACCCTGGAGGACCTGCGCAGGATCCCGCTGGGGGACCGCTGCGGCCTCTGTGTGCCGAGGACGGCCTACAGTCCCGACGGCGCGACCATCGCCGTCGGCAGGGGCAAGGACGTCGAGCTGCGTGACGCGTTCACCGGGGCGAAGCTGGACGTCTCCTTCGACGAGGGCATGACCGAGGACCTCGTCTTCAGCCCCGACGGGCGCTTTCTCGCCTCGGCGGTCGACACGGCCCTGCGGCTCTGGCGGGTCGAGGACGGCAGGCTGCTGCTCACCCAGCGGATCGACGCGTTCGAGCCGGTCGTGGCCTTCGACCCGGACGGGCGCACCCTGCGCTACCTCACGGAGGACGCGGTGACGAGCCTCGACGTCTCCGCGCTGACCAGGCCCGTCACGCTGAAGGGCCCGGGTACCCGCTGGGCGGCCCTCAGCCCCGGCGGTCGGCTGCTCGCCTCCAGGGCGGACGGGGCGAGCGAGATCGTGATCCGCGACGCCGGGCGGCGCGTCCGCCTGGGCTCGCTGGACATCGGGCCCAAGGGCGCCGACAACCTCTTCCGGATGGCCTTCAGCGCCGACGGCGGGCGGCTGGTGGCCAACGAGGGCTCGGACGGCCCCCGGCTGACCGTCTGGGACACCTCCACCTTCAAGCGGATCGCCACCGTCACCCTCACCCGCCGCGGCCAGGTGCCCGCCGTGGCGATCAGCCCCGACGGCACCGCCGTGGCCTCGTACACCCTGTACTACGACGCTCAGACGAAGCCCGAAGGGGAGATCCACCTCTGGGACGTGCCCAGCGGGCGGCTCCGCTGGTCACGACCCCAGGAGATGACCGACGGGCTGACGTTCACCCCGGACGGCGGGGCGCTCGCGGTCGCGGGCGGTGAGCACCGGCTGCTGGACGCCGGCACCGGCGAGCCGTTCGGCGAGACCTACGGCTCGCCGACCCTCGGCATCCCGGCGATCGCGCTCGCCTTCGACGAGGACGGTGCCCGCTTCGCCGTCGCCGACCAGAAAGGGCGGGTCTCGGTGTTCGAGACCCGGGGCAGGAAGCGGGTGGGCAGCATGATCCGGGGCGAGGAGGGAACGGGGGCAGGCCTGACGTACTCGCCCCGTGGCGACCTCATCGCCGCGGCGGTGACCGAGCGGTCGGTGGGGATCTGGGACGTCGGGACCGGGCGCCGCCTCGGCCAGCCGATCGTCGCCCAGCCCGGAGATCTCCAGGCGCTGGCGTTCAGCCCCGACGGCGCCCGGCTCGTCGCCGTGGACGGGGCGGGCACCCTGAGCGAGTACCCGGTCGAGCCGGAGGCGGTGGCGCGGGCGGTCTGCGAGCGCGCGGGCCGCACCCTGTCGCGCGCGGAATGGCGCACCTACCTGGAGGACCTGCCCTACCGCGACGTCTGCCCTGCTTGAGCAGCTCATCCCGGGGTGACGCCACGGTGCCCTCCCGGCGGGAGCGGCACCTCCGGCCCCCGCCGCGACCGGGCCGGTGGCGCCCGAACTCGTTGACCGTCTTCATGATCATCTCGATGCGGGTTTTGGACTTACTTGGGGGAGACCCTGCCCTGTGTCACCTCGGCACGGGGAATCCATGACCGGAGGGATTTTCTGCCGGGCCGTCACAGGTCGTGGGGCTGTCCTGTCTTAGCTGGTGACCGGGTGGCGAGAGACGCCTTCGGGGGACAGGAAGGGTTGTCATGAAGATCGTGGTAATCGGCGGTACCGGCCTGATCGGGTCGAAGCTCGTGGCGAAGCTCGGCGAGCACGGCCACGAGGCGGTGGCGGCGTCGCCCGACACCGGCGTCAACACCCTCACCGGCGAAGGGCTCGCCGACGTCCTGACCGGCGCGGACGTGGTGATCGACGTGTCGAACTCCCCGTCCTTCGAGGCCGCCGCGGTCCTGGAGTTCTTCGAGACCTCCACCCGGAACCTGCTCGCCGCGGAGGAGGCGGCGGGCGTCGGCCACCACGTCGCGCTGTCGGTGGTGGGAACCGAGCGGCTGCCCCAGAGCGGCTACTTCCGGGCGAAGATCGCCCAGGAGAAACTGATCGAGAACTCCCCGATCCCCTACTCCATCGTGCACGCCACCCAGTTCTTCGAGTTCACCCGCGGCATCGCCGACGCGGCCACCGACGGCGGCACGGTCCGGATCGCACCGGTGTCCTACCAGCCCATCGCGGGCGACGACGTCGCCCGGGCGGTCGGCAGGGTCGCGGTGGGCCCGCCGGTGAACGGGAGGGTCGAGATCGCCGGGCCCGAGAGGTTCCGGATGGACGGGTTCTTCCTGGACGCCCTGGCCGGCTGGGGCGATCCGCGCGAGGTAGTCGCGGATCCGCACGCGCGCTACTTCGGAGCCGAACTGACCGAGGGGTCCCTGGTGCCGGAGGGCGATGACGCGATCCTCGGCGAGATCCGGTACGAGGACTGGCCGGGCCGGACCGCCACCGGAAAGTAGCGCGTCCCCGCCGGGCACCGGCCCGGCTCCATCACCCATTCTTCACGGAGGTACTTCCCATGCCGGACAACGATTCGACACCCGCCGGGCGCGAGCCGCGATCGACCGTGTGGCAGACGGCGCTCACCGTGCTGCAGGAGGCGGAACCGCCGTTCATCCCGGAGGGGGCGCACGCGATGACCGTGGTCATCGCGTACCCGCCCGGCGACCCCGGCACACCGCCGCACCGGCACTCCGGCCCGGCGTTCGGCTACGTGCTGGAAGGCGAGATGCTGTTCGAGCTGGAGGGCGAGCCCGAGCGCGTCGTCCGGGCCGGAGAGGTGTTCTGGGAGCCGGGCGGCGACGTCATCCACTACCAGGACGGCAACAACCGCGACGACGTCCCGGTCCGTTTCACCGTCACGATGCTGTGCGAACCCGGCAAGCCGATGCTCACCCTGGTGGACGAGGAAGAACTCGCCCGGCGCGCGGACCGCCGTGCCCCCCGGCGATCCTGACCACGGACGGACCCCTGCCGCGGTGCCGCCGCGACCGGCCCGCGCGGCCCGGCCGGGCGGACGTCCCCACAAGACACCCATGGAGGAAAGATGAGCACCCCCACCGGCGAGGACGACTTCCTGTACGAGTTCGAGGCGGAGGTCAGGGAGGAACTCGTCCTGGCCGAGACGAGCCACCCGGAGGAGCCCTTCGACCTGCCGGTCACCGAGTGGCTGTTCGATCCGGCCGACGCCGAGCGCGACGAAGTCGGCCTGCGCGGGATCCTCGGCGCGGTCGAGGCGCTGGAAGGCGACTCCCGTCCCGACCGTCGCCTCACGGACGGACGTACCTGAGGAGAGGCGCGCGGGCCGACCGGAACCGGGAACGCCGGGTTCTCCTCGAGAGCCCGGGTGATCCGTTGTTCGTCCTCGTCAAGGGAAACATTTTTTCCGCGTATCGCATCAAACACCGCATGAGAGTGGCGCGGGAGTTGATCGTGGGCGATCCCTGGCGGCTGGGCGGCTACCGTCTCGCCGGGCGGCTGGGGGCGGGCGCCCTGGGCGTGGTCTACGAGGGGTACGGCCGGGGCGGGGAACGGGTCGCGGTGACGGTCCTGCACGGCCGCCCGGGGGGTGACGCGCCCGCCGAGGCCGCCGCCGCCCGCCGCGTCGCCTCCTCCTGCACGGCGGGCGTGCTGGACGCCGACCTCGACGGGCCCAGGCCGTACATCGTCAGCCGGTACGTGGAGGGCCCCAGCCTGCGCCGGGCCGGGCGGGTCTTCGGCGGCGACGACCTGCGCGGCCTCGCGGCCGCGGTCGCCACCGCGCTGACCGCCCTCCACGACGCCGGGGTGGTCCACCGCGACCTCACGCCCGACAACGTGATCCTCGGCGGGGACGGTCCCCGGGTCATCGGATTCGGGACGGCCCCCGGGCGGGTGACGTCGCTGACCGCCACCGGGCTCAGGACGCGGGTGCCGTCGTACACGGCGCCCGAGGTGTTCACCGGCGGCGCGGCGGGCCCGGCCTCCGACGTGTTCGCCTGGGGCGGGATCGTGCTGTACGCCGCCACCGGCGAGGACCCGTTCGCGGCGGGCAGCCTGGGCGCGGTGATGCACCGGATCCTCTCGCTCGACCCGGACCTGGGCCCGCTGCCCCGGTTCCTGCGGCCGCTGGCCGCCGCCGCGCTCGCCAAGGACCCCCGCGGCAGGCCGGCCGCCCGCGACCTGCTGATCGCCCTGCTCTCCGGGAGCGTCTCCGGGAGCGCCCCGGACCCCGGGACGGCCGCGCCGCGGGCGGGGACCGATCCCGGGACGGCCGCGCTGCTGCGGGCGGGGACCGAGGTGGCGGCCGGGGTCCGTACGGCCTGCGACGACCCCGGGCTGGGGGCGCTGGCCGAGTCCGCGTACGCCGCGCTCGGCCCGGCGGACCGGGAGCGCGCGCCCGCGGTGTTCCTGAGGCTCGTCGCCATCGCCCCCGACGGGCAGCCGGTCGCCCGCGAGGCCAGGGTGCCCGCCGGATCCGAGCGCGTCCTGCGCGGCTTCGCGGGGCTGGTCGCGCACCGGGGGAAGGAGGCGAGTCTGGTCCACCAGGCGCTTCCGTACGCCTGGCCGAGGCTGGGGGAGTGGATCGAGGCCGACCGCGCCCGCCTCGTGGCCCGGGAGAGGTTCGCCCGGCTGGTTCCCCCGCTGCCGGTCGCGCTGGTGGTGCTGGCGCTGCTGGCCGCCGGGATGATCGTGGCGGGCCGGATTGTCTGACCTGCGAATACCTGGGTACGACTTTCCCTGGAGATGCCGATGGTTTTCGGGGGGAAACATGGCGAGCTGTGAAACATGCGGTAACGACTACGACATGAGCTTCGAGGTGCACGCCCAGGGCAAGGTGCACGTCTTCGACAGCTTCGAGTGCGCGATCCAGCAGATGGCGCCCATCTGCGAGCACTGCGGGGTCCGGATCGTCGGGCACGGCGTCGCGGCGGGGCGGCGCTGGTTCTGCTGCGCCCACTGCGCGAGGAAGGAGGGGGCGACCGCGATCGTGGACCGGGTCGGCGCGGAGGTGTGAGGTGCCGGAGTCGCGTCGCGGCCCGGGCCGCGACGCGGTGACGGCGCCCGGCGCCGTCCGGGCACCGGTGACGTCGAGCTCACCCGACGGCGTGAGGCGGTGTTAACGAGACCGGCACGATCTGGTATTGCGTGAGTCTGGCTGAGATCGCCTCCTGCCTTCACACTGGGGCCTATGTGGGATTTTGATGTCCTCGTTCTCGGTTCCGGGCCAGGCGGGCAGAAGGCCGCGATCGCCGCGGCGAAACTCGAACGGCGCGTCGCGCTCGTCGAGCGGCGCAACATGCTCGGCGGGGTGTGCATCAACACCGGCACCATCCCCTCCAAGACGCTGCGCGAGGCCGTCCTGCACCTGACGGGCCTCAACCAGCGCGGCATGTACGGCCAGAGCTACCGGGTGAAGGACGAGATCACCGCGGCCGACCTGGGGATCCGCACCCAGCACGTGATCGGCCGGGAGATCGACGTGATCCGCAGCCAGCTGTCGCGCAACCACGTGGCGACGCTCAACGGCCACGGCCACTTCGTGGACCCGCACACGATCGGCGTCGTCGACGAGCACGGCCACGAGACCAAGGTCACCGCCGACAAGATCGTCATCGCCACCGGGACCCGGCCGGCCCGCCCCGACACCGTGGAGTTCGACGGCCACACGATCATCGACTCGGACGGCATCCTGCAGTTGCAGGACATCCCCGACTCGATGGTGGTCGTGGGGGCCGGGGTGATCGGCATCGAGTACGCCTCCATGTTCGCCGCGCTGGGCACCAAGGTGACCGTGGTCGAGCGCCGCGACCGGATGCTCGACTTCTGCGACCTGGAGATCGTCGAGGCGCTCAAGTACCACCTGCGCGACCTGGCGGTGACCTTCCGCTTCGGCGAGACCGTCGCCGCCGTGGAGCGCCGCCCGCGGGGCGCGCTGACCGTGCTGGAGAGCGGCAAGCGGATCCCCGCCGAGACGGTGATGTACTCGGCCGGACGCCACGGCATGACCGACGAGCTCGCCCTGGAGGCCGCGGAGCTGTCCGCCGACGCCCGGGGCCGCATCCAGGTCGACGAGCACTACCGCACCGCCGTGCCGCACATCTACGCCGTCGGCGACGTCATCGGTTTCCCCTCCCTGGCCGCCACCTCCATGGAGCAGGGCCGCATCGCCGCCCACCACGCCTGCGGCGAACCGCTGCGCGGCATCCACCACCTGCAGCCGATCGGCATCTACACCATCCCCGAGATCAGCTTCATCGGTCCCACCGAGGACGAGCTGACCGCCTCCCACGTCCCCTTCGAGGTCGGCATCTCCCGCTACCGCGAGCTGGCCCGGGGCCAGATCATCGGCGACACCTACGGCATGCTGAAGCTCCTGGTCTCCCCGGACACCCGCGCCCTGCTCGGCGTGCACGTCTTCGGCACCGGCGCCACCGAACTCCTGCACATCGGCCAGGCCGTCATGGGGTGCGGCGGCACCATCGACTATCTGGTCGACGCCGTCTTCAACTACCCCACCCTGGCCGAGTCCTACAAGGTCGCCGCCCTGGACGCCATGAACAAACTCCGGCGGGTGGCCCGCTTCGAGCTCTGACCCCTTGCCGGGCGGCTCTGCCGGGGCCGGGGGCGTTCACGGGCGCAGGAGGTAATCCCCGGCGAGCCGGACGGCCTCGTTCTTGGTGTGCCCGGGGTGGTCCACGAGGATGAAGTGGCGGCCGATCGCGAGCGCGAACGCCAGGGTGCTGCGCGCCTCGATCTCGTCGGGGTCGGTGACGAACGTGCCGAACATCCTCCGCAGGAACTCCATGCGCTCGTTGTCGACACGCCGCAGGCGCGTCGCGACGGACTGGTCCTGACGGGCCCAGGCCCGGACCGCGAGATCGATCCGGTGGAAGTCCTCCGAGAAGGTCAGGTGACCGGCGCGCCGGATCTTCTCGGCGGCGTCGCCGCCGGCGGCGTCGACCTGGGCGAGGACCTCCTTGGTGCAGCGGCGTTCCCACTCGTCGAGCATCTCCGCGAGCAGCGCGGGACGGCCGTCGAAATATCCGTAGAACCCCCCCTTCGTCACGCCGAGTTCGGCGGCGAGCGTCTCGACGCGGACCGCGTCGGGCCCGCCCTGGGCGAGGGCTTCGAGGCCTGCCTCTATCCAGCGGGTTCGTGGTGTACGGGCCACGGCGGGAATCCGGCTCCATCCATTGATCGCGTTGAAATTGTACGGTACCGTATAAAAGAAATATACGGCACCGTATAAGCGAAGGGCCGAACCGTGCCGCGACTCGCAGAGACCACCCATACCGAGCGCCCATGGCGCGTCCACGAACTCACGAGTGACTTCACGGTCGAGGACGTGTGGTCGTTCCGCACTCCCGGGGCCGGGCCCGACGACTTCCCGGTGATGCTCGCGGCGTTGCGAGCCGCGCTCGGATCCACGAGGCAACCCCGGCCGGCGAGGTTCCTGTTCGCCGTCCGGTGGAAGCTCGGCGCGCTCCTCGGCTGGGACGAGCCGTCGGCGGGTGTCGGCGGGCGGGTCGCCTCGCTCCGCGACCGTCTGCCCGCCGACCTCCGCGACGCTCCGCGCGGCCTGGACGACAGGAGGATGCCCCTCAAGCCGGTCTACGAGCTCGACACGGAGGCCGCGCGCGAGCTGGCGAACAAGACCGTGCACGGCGTGATGCATCTCGGCTGGGTTCAGGGAGCGAGCGGCGACCACGAGCTGCGGATGGCCGTCCTCGTCAAGCCCAACGGATGGTTCGGGCGGCTCTACATGGCCGCCATCGCGCCTTTCCGGTATCTCATCGTCTATCCGGCTCTGACCCGGCAGTGGGAACAGGCCTGGCGCGACCGCGATCGTGCCCGCGCGGGGGCGGGGCACGAGGAAGGACGGTCACGATGAGGTCCGGGAGGCGACTGCTCCGCTGGGCGAGCGGGATCATGCTCGTGCTGGGAGCGGGGCATCTGTCCCTGGCGGTGCTCATCGCCAGGGAGGGCGTCGCGGGCTGGGTGGACCGGGGGATGTGGGCGGCCGTCCCGCTCGTGCTCACGGACGGGGGCGCCGGCAAGACGGTGGAGTCCCTTCAGAACGATGTCACCTTCTGGGCCGGCCCGGGAAGCTTCGCCGTGCCCCTCGTTCTCCTGGGTTGCCTGACATGGCATCTGGCCGGACGCGGGGTGGCCGTGCCGGCCGGGATCGGCTGGGGCCTCGCGGTGTGGTGCGCGCTGGGCGGCGTCCTTCTCGTGCCGTCCCCGTTCTTCGCCGGGACCGTCGCCGGGGCGCTCGTCATCCTGGCGGCGCGGAGGGAGAACCGGCCCGTCACCCGGGCGACAGGGCGAGAACCCTCTCCCCGATCGGCGTAGAGATCGCCTCCTCGCCGGACCGCCCGACCCCGGCCGGGTCCTGCCAGGTTGCCGTGCACGAACTCCGCGGGGCGGCCCGCTTCGAACCCCGATCCGTTCACGGGCCGGCCGATTCGCCGTCCATGTCAGGAGCTCGGTGATCAAGTGGCCGGGACGATGCTCACATGCGGCGGACCTGAACTGATCTTTGTGGTGGAATATGGCGAATGGAGAGAGCGCGGCAGTTGGTGGGCGAGATGCTGATCTACTGCTTCGTGATCGTCCTGCTCACCGGCGGCTTCCTGGCGTTCTTCTACACGCCCAGCAGCGAGACCGTGTACTACGACGGCAGCTACACGCCGCTGCACGGTGTTCCCATGAGCGCCGCCTACAGGTCGGCGCTGGAGATCGGCTTCGAGGTGCGCGGCGGCCTGCTCATGCGGCAGGCGCATCACACCTCCTCGATCCTGCTCGTTTCGGGAGCCGTCGTCTGGACCCTGCTCGGCGGGTTCCGGTACGTGTTCGCGCTGCTGGGACTGGGCCTGGCCATGCTCGCCGGGCTCTCCGGCTACGGGGCCGTCGACGACCTGCTGTCCGGGACCTTCCTGGGACGGCTGTCCACCCCCTGGTGGTACGGCCTGCACCTGCTGACGGCGCTGGGCATGGGCACCGTACTGGTGATCTCCTCGCGGCGAGAGGCCGCCCGGCACCCCAGAACACCGCAATTCGTGGCGCTGAGCTTCGGCCTCACTGTTCTGGTGATCTTCTTTCTCTGACGCTCACCGGTGCCGTGGGGCCGGACGATGGGCGGGCTGCTCCACCGCCCGACGGCGTACCAGGCCGCCGTCGCCGCGTCGGCGGGGCCGGCCCCGCTGATCCGGTACCTCCCGCCGCGCCGCCGGATCGGGCCCGCGCCGGGCGCGTCCGGGTCCGGGTCCGGGTCCGGCAGGGCACGCGGACCTTGCGGACCCGTGCGCCGGTGGGATCCCACCGGCGCACGGGATCAGGCGGGGGCACCGAAGGCGTACCTCAAAGGTGGCAGCACCGCACGGGCGTCCGCGCCGCCGACCCAAAGGCCGATCATGAACGCCGCGGTCGCCTCCAGCAGGCCCGCGCGTTCCAGGCCGCCGCCGTCGACCGGCACGCATCCGAGATCGGTGACGAGGGAGCGTACGGCGGCCAGCGCGGCGGGGTCGTCGCCGCAGAGGGGCACCGCCAGCGGGGCCCCGTCGAAGGCGGGCGGCGTCATCCGCCAGACGTCCTCGTGGCACAGGTTGAACGCCTTGACGACGCGGGCTCCGGTCGCCTCCGCCACGCGCCGCGCCATCGAGGGGCCGCCCTCGGTGGCCAGGGTGAACCGCCCCTGCACGACCGGGTTGACGCAGTCGGCGAGCACCCGCCCGTCCAGTGTCCCCCGGGCGGCCCCGGCGGCCTCCAGGACCTCGGTCACGGCGTGATCGCGGACGGCCAGCAGCGTCACCTCGCCGAAAACCGCCGCCTCCTCCCAGGTGACCGCCCGCGCGGCGGGTCCGAGCCTGCCCGCCAGGGCCGCGGCCCTCGCCGGGTCCCGGCCGCTCACCGCCAGTTCGTGGCCCGCGCGGGCCCAGTGCGTTCCGAGGGCGTCCGCCATGTGGCCCGCCCCGAGGATGCCGATGCGCATCCGTCCTCCCCTGCTCGACTGCTGGTATAGGACGAAGGTAGAAAGTTCGTCAGGCACCGTTCGGTGCGTAACGCCTCGGAGAGACTGGAGGACCCCGGCATGTTCCTCGCCGACTGCCGTGCCCGGCTCGCCTTCGACCTGATCGGCAACACCTGGAACGCCGTCGTCGTCTGGGCCCTGCGCGCAGGGCCCAGACGTCCCGGCGAGCTGCGCGAGGAGATCGGCGGGATCAGCGCGAAGGTGCTCACCGAGACGCTGCGCAGGCTGGAGTACAACGGCCTCGTCTCCCGGCGGGCCTACGCCGAGGCGCCGCCCCGGGTCGAGTATGAGCTCACCGATCTGGGGCGGACGATGGTGCCGCTGATCGGGGCCTTCGGCGAGTGGGCCTTCGACCACGGCGACGAGGTCCTCGACGCCCAGGACCGTGCCGAGGGGCTCGCCGGGTGACGCCGGGTACGGGCCCGTCACCGGCAGATGAGGACTTCGCGAGGTCGCCGGTGACGGGACAGCCGCGCACTGCGGCGTACGGGAGCGGCGGCCTGGGACGTACGGAAAGGGGCTGAGACGTACGGGAAGGTGCGGTGCGCGTCACGGAGCCGGAGCGGCGACGGTGGCCGCTCGCCGTTCCAGGACGATCACCACGACCACCAGCGCGGTCAGCGCGGTGAGCTGCGCGAGGGCCGACCAGAGGCCGAGCGCGACCGTCAGGAGCGAGACCACCGCGCCGGCGGCCCGCAGCCCGTTGCCCGCGATGCCGAGGACGCGCCGGAACCAGGCGTCGCCCGCGATGAACAGGGCGACACCCGCGGCCAGGGTGAGGGCCGCGCCGAACTTCAACGGGTCCACCGGGTGGCCGATCGCCTTCTTGACGCCCGCGGCGACCGCGACGATGCCCAGCAGCATCGGGATGTGCGCGTAGAAGTAGGCGCCGAGGATCAGCCGGGTGCGCCGCACCGGCTCGGCCGCCTCCAGGACGTGCTCGGCGCGCGTCTCGTCGTCGCCGCCGAAGTAGAGCCACCACAGGCAGGCGGCCAGCGCGAGGCCGAGCACCGCCGCCAGGCCGAGGGCGAAGCCGACGTGGAGGCCCCTGGCGCCGATGCCGATCGCCACGATCGACTCGCCGAGCGCCACGATCACCAGCAGGCCGTGGCGCTCGACGATGTGCCCGGCCCGCAGGTTGAAGCCCCTCTGCCCGATGAAGTACGGGCTGCCCCAGAGCAGGGCCACCGCGCCGGCCCAGAGCAGGTAGGTGTACGGCGCGGGGACCAGGGCGGCCAGGCCGATGAGCACGACCCCGCCGAGGTTGAACGGGAGCACCCGGGTGAAGGCCGAGGTGACCTGCAGGTACAGCCCGGCGTGCACGGCGATCAGCAGCAGGTACCCGATCGCGAACGCCAGGCCGTCGCCGTCGAACACCGAGGGGATCGACAGCGCCACGATCATGAATCCGGCCATGCCCAGCAGGATCAGCACCCTGCGGGCGGGACGTGTCGGGGGAACGGCGTTGGTCAGCCAGGCGTAACCGGCGTACATCCACCAGATGACGCCGAAGACCAGCAGCGCGCGCAGCGCGCTCTCGGCGGGCCTGCCGTCCTGCAGGCCGTCCACCATGAGGCCGGTGAGCTGGGTGACGGTGAAGACGAAGACCAGGTCGAAGAAGAGCTCGAGGGTGGAGACGCGGAGTTCGGTCTCCGGCGGGGCGGGCTCGACCCGCTCCGCGAACCAGCCGGGGAGGCGCATCCGATCATTGTGCGGGTAGGGCGCCCCCCGTGAATCTCATTAAATGAAGAAAAAAGCCTTCTTGTCCCTAAAGGGAGGTATGTCGCCTCAAAATGGTCAGCTCCCGGAGGGCTCGTCCTTCTTTCCGGCCACGAGGGTGTCGCCCGCCTTGCCGGGCGCGGGTGCCGGGACCGGCTTGGGCGCGGGCGCCGCGGGAGGTACGGATGCGGCGGCGCCGGACGGGGGCTTGCGGGTGCGCGTACGGGGACGGGCGGCGGCGGGGAACTCCGCGGTGTCGGTGGCGCCCTCCGAGGCGGGTCCCTCCGAGGCGGGTCCCTCGGAGGCGGGCCCCTGCGAGGCGGGAGGAGTGGACTCGCCGGGTTTCTTCCCCGCGACGGGCCGGGCGGGGACCGGGGGAGCCTCCGGCTCGCGCAGCGCGGCGATGACGTCGTCGGCCTCGGCCTCGGCGGCGAAGTCCTCGGCGGCCTCGGCCTCGCGGCGCTTGATCACCACCATGTGGTCGACCGACAGGCGGCCCGCGCCGCCGACCGCGAGCAGTATGGAGGCGGCCCCGAGCGCCACGATCAGCTTGGCGTCGCCGCCGGTGAGCGGCAGGCCCACCTCGCCGCTGGCCAGGATGAACACGGCGAGGGCCTCGGCGAACAGCAGGAGCCCGCACGCGGCCACCGCGAGGCCGGCCACCAGCAGGGCGCCGCCGATGAGTTCCGTCAGCATGGTGGTGGCGGCCCACACGTAGGCGTACGCCCCGGAGGCGCCCAGGGCCGCGAACTGCTCGGAGGTGGCGTTCAGGCCCGCTTCGAGCTTGTGCCAGCCGTTGGCGAAGAAGATCCCGCCCACGCCCAGTCTGGCCGCCAGGGAAGCAAGATCATGAAGGGTTTGTCGCACGGTTCCTCATTCTGGTTAGATTCCCCGTTCTTGCCCATGCTTGACCGATAAATGACCGAGCCTAGACCTTCCAAACCCTTTACGAGGGGTCGTTCCCCTGTTCGTCGGGGCGGCGGGGCACCAGCAGCGTCACGGCCAGCGCGGTGGCGCCGAGCAGGAACACGCTCACCGCCACCGTCGCGTGCAGGCCGGAGACGAACGCGACGCGGGCCGCGCCGAGCAGGGCGTCCCCCACGCCGCCGCCGATCTCCCGCGCCACGTGCGCGGCGGAGGCGAGCGACTGGCGGGCCTCGTCCATCATCGCGGGCGCGACGCCGTGGACCGAGGCGAGCGCGGGGGCGTACACGGCCGTGGTGATCGTGCCGAGCACCGCGACCCCGAGGCCCGCGCCCAGCTCGTAGGCGGTCTCCTCGACCGCGGCGGCGCCGCCGGCGTGGGACTCCGGGGTGGACGACATGATCGTGTCGGAGGCGGCCAGCAGGGCGACCTGGATGCCGAAGCCGATGCCGACGAAGCAGAGCGTCAGGGCCACCGGATGTCCCTCGGTGTGCCAGCTCAGGGTGGGAGCGAGGGAGACGGCGGTGAGCGCCAGCCCGCCGCCCATCGTGGCGCGCAGCCCGAACCGGCGCAGCAGCCTCGCCCCGGCCAGGCCGCCCGCGATCGAGGCGATCATGAGGGGGAGCATCCGTACGGCCGCCTGGAGCGGGCTGTCGCCGAGGACGAGCTGGAGGTACTGGGCGAGCATGAGCTCCAGCCCGACCAGGGCGAAGACCGTGAGCAGCACGGCGCCCACCCCGGCGCGGAACGCCCGCCGCCGGAACAGGCTCAGGTCCAGCAGGGGGAAGGCGAGCCGCCGCTGCCTGCGGACGAACCAGACCAGCAGCCAGATCGCGCCCAGGAACGCCGCCACCCCGCCCGGATGCCCGGCCCCGGCCTCCTTCAGGCCGAAGGCCACCCCGAGGATGCCCAGCACCGACAGGAGCGCGCTGAGCGCGTCCCACGGCCGGCCGGCGCGCTTGCGGGACTCGGGAAGGAGCCTGGCCGCGACGGGCAGCAGGACCACCAGGATGGGAACGTTGATCAGGAAGACGGCGCCCCACCAGAAGTGCTCGACGAGCACCCCTCCGACGAGCGGGCCGACCGCCGCCCCGGCCGCGGCCACCGCGCTCCACACGCCCAGCGCGATCGCCCGCTCGTGCCGGTCGGTGAAGACCTGCCGGATGATCGAGAGCGTGGCGGGCATGATCATCGCTCCGCCGAGGCCGAGCAGCGCGCGTGCGGAGATCAGCGCGAGCGGGGTCGGCGCGAACGCCGCCGCGGCCGAGGCGACGCCGAAGACCAGGTACCCGGCCAGCACCAGGCGTTTGCGCCCGTAACGGTCACCGAGGGTGCCGAAGGTCAGCAGCAGCGGCGCGACCATCAGCGAGTAGACGTCGATGATCCACAGCAGCTCCACGGAGGACGGTTCGAGGGCGGCCGTCAGCGCCGGTACCGCGATGTGCAGCACCGTGGCGTCCACCGCGATCAGCAGCAGGCTGAAGCAGAGGACGGCGAGGACCGACCACCGGCCGGCCCCGGACTCCCGCGGGTCGCCGTCCGCGCGCCTGGCCACGAGGGTGGTCATAGGCCGCTCAGGATTTGCCGGCCTGGACGAACATGCGTCGCAGCTTAGGCGAAGTCGGGCAGTGCCCGGGGCGGCATTGAGTGATTGATTCACGTAGTTATGTCCGTTTTACGGCCCCGATTGGGTCAATATTCGGCCCCTCACGAGGTCGTCGGCGACCTCTCTAGAGAGATACAGGCATATACCGCCGTCTAGGCAAAAAGTGATCTCGCACGGACCATGGCGATCGTGGGGAGTCAGCGCGAGGCCCGTGAGCCGCCGTGGTGAGCGGGCCCGGCGGAGACGACTCCGCCCCGATCCCGCCACCCCGGGATCCCACCGACCCCCGGCACGGGAACGCCCCCGGCCGGCCCTCCGTGCCACCGCGGGATCCCGCCGACCCCTGGCCCGGGAACGTCTCCGGCCAGGTTTCCCCGCCACCCCGGGATCCCGCCGACCCCTGGCGCGAGCGCGAGCACGACCCCGTCTCGACCCCCGTCCCGCGGCCACGGGATCCCGCCGATCCCCGGCAGTGGTGCGCCGTGGCCGCCGCGTGGCTGGGCCGCGACCGGCCCGAGGCCGCGCTGGAGGCGGCCCGCAGGGCGCTGGATCTCGACCCCCGCTCCGAGTCCGGCGCGGACTGGGGATACCGCCTGGCCAGCCTCGCGTTCGAGCGGCTCGGCCGCGACGCGGAGGCCGTGGCGGCCGCCGAGGAGGCCGTACGCCTCGCGCCGGGCTCCTGGGCCGCGCGGATGCGCCTGGGAGCCGCGCTGCGCAGGGTGCCGGGACGCTGGCGCGAGTCGCGGGCCCAGGCGGCCAGAGCCGTCCGCTACGCGCCGGAGGAGCCGGACCCGCACGTCCTCGCCGGTGACCTCGCGCTGCTGAGAGGTGAGTACGGCCTCGCGGAGACCGCCTACCGCGAGGCGCTGCGCCTCCTGCCGGATCACCCCGGCGCCAGGATCAACCTCGGCCTGACCAGGCTGCGCTGGGAGCGCCCGCGCGCCCACCACGACCCCGCCTGGCCGGTCGACCCGCGCGAGACCGGCCGGGCCAGGCGTGCCCTGGAGAGGTGGTCGCGGCAGACCCGGATCCTGCTGGCCGTCGCCCTCGTCGCGGTCTGCGCGGCGGAGTTCGGGTTCGGCCTGGCCTCCGTGGCGAGGATCGGCGGCGGGCTCGTGCCGCTCGCGGTCCTGGCGATCACCCTCAGGCAGGCGCACCGGGTCAGGCTCTGGTCGTACGTGCCGCGCATGCTCGTACGCGACCTCTGGCTCGGCATGTCGGTCTCGGTCACCCTGGTCGCCGTGGCCGCGTACGTCGCGGCCGTGGCCACCCTCCCGGCGGAGGCCCCACCCCCCCTCCCCGGCCCGCTGCCGGGCGCGCCGGGGGTGGTCTGGGCGGGTCTCGCAGGGCTGGTGCTCCTCAACGGGACCGTGCTGCTCGTCCTGCGCGTGCTCGTCGAGGCGTGGCGCGGGCGGCCGATCAGGGCGCTGGCGGAGTTCGCCGCCGCCGGTGGCGACCGCACGGCCAGGCGCGACGTGAACGTCACCCTCTGGCTGGTGGCGGGCCGGGTCTGGTCGGTGCCGGTGGCGGTCGTGGTGGCGGTCGTCGTACTGGACGAGCGGAGCTGGGCGGCGGTCGCGCTCGTCGTGCCGCTCGCGCTCGGCTGGGCCCGCGGCCGGGCCGGCACGGCCCCCGGCCTCGCCCGCGCGCTGGCCTCGGACCGCGGGCTGGCGGCGGCGCTGGCCCTGCCCGCCTCGGCGTCGTTCCTGCTCGGCCTGGCCGGAGCGGCACCGGCCCTCGGCCTCGCCACGGTGGGGGAGTGGGCCTGGCGGGCCGGGATCGCGCTGCTGATCGTGCCGATGGCGATATTCGCCGCGAGGTCGGTACGGGCGTGGTGGCGGGGCGCGCCGGGGCCGTGGCGGGCCTCGCTGGTCATGTGCGACGGCTGCGGGAGCCGCCTTCCCGGCGACGCCGGGCCGCCGGTGGGGCTCAGCGGGGAGGTGCGCGCGGCCTTCACCTACGCGCGGGGAGTGGTGCTCGCCTACGCCGACCCCAGCGGCCCGCGCGCGCTCGCCGTCGGCGCGGTCAGCTCGGTCGGCCCGAGCGGCGAGCTGCGCCTGATCGCCGCCTCCGACGCCTGGGAGGCCGCCGAGCGCGACCCCAGGGTGGCGGTCTTCGTCGCCGATCCGCTGGACCGCCGCTTCTGGGCCGAGGTACGCGGCATCGCCATCGGTGACACCGAGGCCGACCTGCTGAGGATCACTCCCAAGGAGGTCGTGGTCGGCGAGTATCCCGGCCGCCACCAGGGCCGGGCCCACCGCGGCTGAACCGCCTCCCGGAGCGCCGGGTCCACCGCGGCCGAACCGCCCTCCCGGAGAGTCAGGCCGCCTTGCCGGGCGGTGACATTTCCCTGCCCGTCTTCCGGCGCGTCCCCCGGCGCGGACGGGCGACGGCCGGCGGCCGGGACCGGCCCGCACCACCCGCCGGGAACGCGGGCGCGGGCCGCCGCGCGCGGGGCGCGGCGGCGGCACAGGGAAGCGTGAGGCCGGAGGGGCGGCGCGGGGCGAGCTTGCTGCCTCGGACGTTGGTTTCATCCGTTCTCATCCGGATATCTGATCGTGCCCGCACGACGGCGTGGCGTGACCCTCAGGCACGCGCAAACGTCCCCTTGTTGCGGTATAACCGGGGGCGGACCGGGGAGGCGTGATGCGGGAATCCAGCAGGGCCCGTCCGGCGGGGCGCGCGGCGGCACGGGATCTGTTCGAGCAGGTGCGGCTGGGCTACTTCCGGCTCTCGCCGCCCCTGCGCAGGCTGATCTACGTCGCGGTGCTGGCCGGGGCGGTCGGGCTGGCGCTGGGACTCGGCTGGCCGATCCTCAACACGATCTTCGTCACGCTGACGCTGCTCGGCTTCGCGGCGCTGACCCTGAGCTTCCCCCGCGCGGCCGCCACCCTGCTCGTGGTGCTCGGCTGGCTGGCGGGAAACCTGATCTTCCAGACCGTCGTCTTCGGCCTGAACTCGCCGATCCCGACGGCGCTGATGCTTCTCGGCCCCCTGGTCGCCGGAGCCGCCCACCTCATCCGCTGGGTCCCCCCGTGGATGACCACGGTCATGGCGCTGGTGCCCGCCGGGCTGACGGCCGTCCTGCTCGGCGCGGTCGTCCCCGGGGTCGGGGCGTATCCGGCCATCTGGGCCGCGTACGCCGTGGCGGCCGGGGTGCTGGTCCACCGGTTCCTGCAGGCCCGCCGGGCGCGGGTCGGGCTGGAGGCGGGGGAGCGGCACCAGGCCGGGCTCCGGGTCCGCGAGGGCGGCCACCTCCCCCCCGCCCAGGGGACCGGCGAGCGGGACGCGCCGCCGCCCATCTCGGTGGAGGAGGCACTCGGCGAGCTGGACGCCATGATCGGTCTCGCCCCGGTGAAGGAGCAGGTCCGTTCGATCGCCGCCTCGATCGAGGCGGCCAGGCTGCGCAAGGAGGCCGGATACTCCACCGAGCCGCCGATGCGGCACTTCGTGTTCGTCGGCCCGCCGGGCACCGGCAAGACCAGCGTGGCCAGGACCGTCGCGAAGATCTTCTATGCCTTCGGCCTGCTGGAGACCCCCTACGTGGTGGAGGCCCAGCGGGCCGACCTGGTGGGGGAGTTTCTCGGGGCCACCGCGATCAAGACGAACGAGCTGGTCGACCGGGCGCTCGGCGGGGTGCTCTTCGTCGACGAGGCCTACAGCCTGATCAACTCCGGTGACGGCCAGCCCGACAGGTTCGGCGCGGAGGCCGTGCAGACGCTTCTCAAGCGGGCCGAGGACGATCGCGACCGGCTGATCGTGATCCTGGCCGGATACGAGAAGGAGATGGCCACCTTCCTGGCGTCCAACCCCGGCCTGTCCAGCCGGTTCTCCAGCAGGGTCCGCTTCCCCAGCTACGCCCCCGAGGAGCTGCTCCAGATCACCGAGCTGCTGCAGCGGCGCCGGGGCGACCGGATGGCGCCCGAGGCCGCGCCCGCCCTGCTCGCCCGTTTCGAGGACATCCACCGGCGCGCGATCGTCGACGACCTGGGCAACGCCCGGTTCGTCCGCAGCCTCGTGGAGGCCGTCGCGCAGGCCAGGGACGTGCGCGTGGTGGGGGCGGGCGGCGCGCCCACCACAGAGGACCTGGTCACGACGGTCGAGAGCGACGTCGTCAAGGCCTTCGGCGAGCTCACCGCCCGCTACCGGGGCTACCAGGTCGCCCCCTCCCTTGAGGAGGCGCTGGCCGACCTCGACCGCATGGCGGGCCTGGAGCCGGTCAAGCGGCAGGTGCACGCGATCACCGCGCAGCTCAGGGTGGCGAAGATGCGCCAGGAGCGAGGGCTGCCGACACCGTCGCAGATGCGGCACTTCGTCTTCGCCGGGCCGCCCGGCACCGGCAAGACCACCGTGGCCCGGATCCTGGGCCGCATCTTCGCCGCGCTGGGCCTGCTCGCCCAGCCCGACGTGGTGGAGGCCCAGCGGGCCGACCTGGTCGGCCAGCACCTCGGCGCCACCGCGATCAAGACGAACGAGCTGGTCGACCGGGCGCTCGGCGGGGTGCTCTTCGTCGACGAGGCGTACGGCCTGGTCAACTCCGGCTACAGCGGGGGCGACGCCTTCGGCGCGGAGGCCGTGCAGACGCTGCTCAAGCGGGCCGAGGACGACCGCGACCGGCTGGTGATCATCCTGGCCGGGTACGAGCGGGAGATGAACGCCTTCCTGTCGTCCAACCCGGGCCTGGGCAGCAGGTTCAACCAGCGGGTGCAGTTTCCCTCGTACTCCCCGGGGGAGCTCACCGAGATCGCCGTGCTGCTCGCCGACGAGTCGGGCGACAGGTTCGACGACGCCGCCCGCCGCGACCTGGCCGAGGTCTTCACCTGGGTCTGCGACGAGGGCCTGATCGACGGGCTCGGCAACGGCAGGTTCGCGCGCTCGCTCTTCGAGCGCGCCGCGATGCGCAGGGACGTCCGCCTGGCCGCCCTCGGCGGCGCCACCGCCAGCGCCGCCGACCTGACCACCATCACCAGCGCCGACCTGCGCGCCGCCGTGGACGAACTCGCCGGGAAGTGACCCGGTCCTCCGGGAGGTGACTCCGGCTCCTCGGGGGGTGACTCCGGCTCTCCGGGAGGTGGCCCCGGATCCGCCTGGCTGCGCTCCCGACCCGCCCGGCCTCTCCACGGTTCCGGCCGGCTGACCCGAGGGCCCGGCGACGCCATCTCTCACCGAGATCCCTCCGATTCGGTACGCTATGCAGCCCACCGGTCGCCGAGTGTAGCAAGATGGTCACCGACAGCGGCGGGGCTCCGGAGGAGGAAAGATGGCGGGATTCCTTGCCCGCAGGCTGCTCAACTACCTGGTGCTGATCGTCGTGGCCACCAGCCTGGCCTACATGCTGGCCGCCTCCGCCCTCAACCCGCGCTCCAACTACGAGGGCCGCAACCCCCCGATCCCCCCGGCCGTCGTCGACGCGCGCCTCACCGACCTCAACCTGAACGACCGCACCCCGCTGTTCGAGCGCTACCTGACCTGGGCGGGCGGCCTCGCGCGCGGCGACTTCGGCAAGACGGTGGCCGGAGGCTCGGTCGGCGACGACCTCGGGCGCCGGATCGGCGTCACGCTGCGCCTGATCACGATCGGGCTGATCCTCGGCAGCGTCACCGGCGTGCTCATCGGCGCCTACGCCGCGGTCCGGCAGTACGGCCTCTTCGACCGGTTGTCGACCGGCCTGTCCTTCGTCGTCCTCGCGGTCCCCACGGTGGTGCTGGCCAACATGCTGATCATCGCCGCGATCCGGCTCAACGAGGCGGCCGGCACCCAGATCCTCCTCGTCAGCGGCGAGGCGACCCCCGGCCTGGAGGGAGGGTTCGGCGCCGCCGCGCTCGACCGGATCCGGCACCTGGTCCTGCCCACGCTGTCGCTGTCGCTCGGGCTGGTCGCCGTCTACAGCCGCTACCAGCGCAACATGATGCTCGACGTGCTCGGCGCCGACTTCATCCGCACGGCGATGGCCAAGGGGCTGAGCCGCCGGGCCGCGCTGACCCGGCACGCGCTGCGCACCGCGCTGATCCCGGCGGTCACCTACTTCGCCTTCACCTTCGGGTCGCTGCTGGTCGGCACCACCTTCACCGAGAAGATCTTCGGCTGGCACGGCATGGGGGAGCGGCTGGTCGACTCGATCTCCACCAACGACGTCAACACCGTCGCGGCGATCAGCTGCTTCGCCGCGCTGGCGGTGCTGCTGGCCTCGCTCGCCTCCGACGTGCTGCACGCCGTCCTCGATCCGCGCGTCCGGGTGGGGTGAGCCGGAGATGACCATCGCCGACGAGGAGCTCGCCGAACAGCGGGCGTCCGTCGACAGGATCAAGGCGCCCTCGCGGCTGCGGGTGGTCATGGGCCGCCTCCTGCGCTCGGGCCGGGGCAGGACCGGCTTCGCGCTGCTCGCGCTGATCTTCCTGCTCGCCTTCGCCGGGCCCCACCTCACCCCCTGGACGTACGCCTCGAAGGACTACACGGCCTTCCTCTCGCCGCCCTCCGCCGAGCACTGGTGGGGAACCCTGCAGACCGGCGCCGACGTGTACGCGGTCACGCTGCGCGGCATGCAGAGGTCCCTGATAGTCGGCCTGCTCGCCGCGGTGGTCGGCACCGCGCTCGCGGCCGTGGTGGGCGCCTTCGCCGGATACTTCGGAGGCTGGACCGACCGCGCGCTGACCTGGCTGACCGACCTGCTGCTGGTGCTCCCGGCCTTCCTGATCCTGGCGATCATGTCCCCGCTCTTCACCGGGGGACAGTGGCCGGTGTTCGTGCTGGTGCTGGCGCTCTTCCTCTGGATGGTCACCTCGAAGATCGTCCGGAGCATGACCATCTCGCTCAGGGAGCGGGAGTTCATCCACGCGGCCCGGTTCATGGGCGTGCCCCCGACGAGGATCGTCTTCCGGCACGTGATCCCGAACATGTCCTCGCTGCTGGTCGTCGACGCCACGCTCAACGTCAGTGCCGCGATCCTCACCGAGACGTCCCTGTCCTACTTCGGGTTCGGCATCCAGCCGCCCGACGTCTCGCTGGGCAGCCTCATCGCCGACGGCGCGCAGACGGCTCTCTACGCCCCCTGGACGTTCTGGTTCTGCGCGGGCCTGCTGATCGTCACCGTGCTCGCGGTGAACCTGGTCGGCGACTCGCTGCGCGACGCCTTCGACCCCACGTCCCACCGGGGCGGGTGACCGGTGACGAGCGAGCGGCCCTCGGGCGCGACATCCCGGATCCACGGGGCCGGCGGGCGTGCGGCCGCGCCGGACCCGGTCGCCCCCGTGCTCGAGGTGCGCGACCTCGACGTCACCTTCGGCTCGGGTCCCGGCGCGGTCCGCGCGGTCAGGGGCATGGGGTACGCGGTCCGCCCCGGCGAGGTGCTCGGCGTCGTCGGGGAGTCCGGCTCCGGCAAGTCGGTCACCTCGCTGGCCGTGATGGGCCTGCTTCCGGCGCACGCCCGCGTCACCGGCTCGGTGCGGCTGCTCGGGCAGGAGATCCTGGGCGCCCCGGAGCGGACGCTCACCGCGTTCCGTGGCAAGACCGTCTCGATGGTCTTCCAGGATCCGCTCTCCGCGCTCACCCCCGTCTACCGGGTCGGCGACCAGATCGCCGAGGCGATCCGCGTGCACCAGCGGGTGAGCGCCGGCCAGGCCGCCAGGCGTGCCGTCGAGCTGCTCGACCTGGTCGGCATCCCCAACGCCGCGCAGCGGGCCAGGGCGTTCCCGCACGAGTTCTCCGGCGGCATGCGCCAGCGCGCGGTGATCGCGATGGCGATCGCCAACGACCCCGACGTGATCCTCTGCGACGAGCCGACCACCGCGCTCGACGTGACCATCCAGGCGCAGGTGCTGGAGGTGCTGAAGACGGCGCAGCGCGAGACCGGCGCGGCGATCGTCATCATCACCCACGACCTGGGGGTGGTGGCCGGGTTCGCCGACAGGGTCCTCGTCATGTACGCCGGGCGTCCCGTCGAGGTCGGCTCGGTGGACGAGGTCTACTACCGCAGCCGCATGCCGTACACCATGGGACTGCTCGCCTCGATCCCGCGCCTCGACCGCGGCCGGGAGCAGCCGCTGGTGCCCATCGAGGGCAGCCCGCCGTCACCGGCGGCGCTGCCGCCGGGCTGCCCGTTCGAGCCGCGCTGCCCGATCTCCGTCCCGGAGTGCGCCGAGGCCGAGCCGGAACCGGAGCCGGTGGGCTCGCCCGGTCACCTGGCGGCGTGCCTGCGCTCCGGAGAGATCGAGGCGGCGGGCTGGTCACCCGCCCAGGTCTACGGCGTACGCGCTCCCGCGGCAGGTCTCACCCGGCGCCCCGCCGGCCCGGCCACCCCGGTCACCGCGGCCATCCCGGCGGGCTCGGTCGCTCCCGCCGTCGAGGAGCCGCCACGCCCGCGTGACGAGCGCGACGTGGTCCTGGCGGTCGAGGACCTGGTCAAGCACTACCCGCTGGTCAAGGGGGCGCTCCTGCGGCGGCGGGTCGGCACGGTCCGCGCGGTGGACGGCGTCGGCTTCGACGTCCGCGAGGGCGAGACGCTCGGCCTGGTGGGCGAGTCGGGCTGCGGCAAGACGACCACCCTGATGGAGATCCTGGAGCTGGCCGCGCCGCAGCGCGGCAGGATCGTGGTGCTGGGCCGCGACACCTCGCGGATGGGCGCCCGCGACCGGATGGCCGTGCGGCGCGACATGCAGGTCGTCTTCCAGGATCCGCTGGCCTCGCTCGATCCGAGGATGACCGTCTACGACATCCTCGCCGAGCCGCTGCGCGCGCACGGCCGCCGGGACCCGGGACCGAGGATCGGCGAGCTGCTCGGCCTGGTCGGGCTGGAGCCCGGCCACGCCGCCCGCTATCCACAGGACTTCTCCGGGGGCCAGCGCCAGCGCGTCGGCATCGCCCGCGCCCTCGCCCTGGAGCCCCGGCTGGTCGTGCTGGACGAGCCGGTCTCGGCACTCGACGTGTCCATCCAGGCGGGGGTGCTCAACCTGCTGGAGGAGCTGCGGGCCCGCCTGGGCCTGTCGTACCTGTTCGTGGCGCACGACCTGGCCGTGGTCCGGCACATCGCCGACCGGGTCGCGGTCATGTATCTGGGGAGGATCGCCGAGATCGGCCGGGCCGGCGGGGTCTACGACACCCCGATGCACCCCTACACGCGGGCCCTGCTGTCGGCGATCCCGCTGCCGGACCCGGTGCTGGAACGCTCCAGGAGGCGCGTCCTGCTAGAAGGGGACCTGCCCAGCCCGGCCGACCCCCCCTCGGGGTGCCGCTTCCGCACGCGCTGCCCCCTGTTCAGGGCGCTCGACGAGACCGTCAGGCTGCGCTGCGTGGACGAGGAGCCCCAGGTGCGGCAGCTGGGGGACGACCACGGCGTCGCGTGTCACTTCGCCGAGAGGATCGACGCCGTATGACCCGGTCGCGCGCCCGTTCACGCACCCGTCCACCAACCGGTCGCGCGCCCGGTCACACCCTGCCGGATGCCCGTCCGCACGCCGGGACCGGGCAGGTCGCCCGTCATTCGCACGCGCACCCGCGCCCGTCCGCACGCCCGTTCGTATGCCCCGGGAGGAACACCGTGATAGCAATCCGGCGCGTGGGCGCGCTCGCCGTCGCGCTGGCCGTGGCCCTGGCCGTCGTGCCGGGTCTCGCCGGATGCGGGAGCGGGGCAGGGGGCGGGGGGACGCCGGGCGGTCCCGCCTCGGAGGTCAAGGCCTACGACATCAACCCGGTCGCCCGCGACCGGGTCGCGGACGGGGGCGTGCTCCGCTGGGGACTCAACGAGTATCCGTCCAACTGGAACCTCAACCACATCGACGGCAACCTGGCGACGGTCAAGAGGGTCATGGACGCCCTCATGCCCTCCCCCTTCCGCTCCGACGCCAAGGGGAAGATCTCCCCGAACACCGACTACCTGTCCGAGGGCAGGGTCACCGCGCGCGAGCCCGAACAGGTCGTCACGCTGACCCTCAACCCGCGCGCCAGATGGTCCGACGGCACCCCGATCACCTGGGAGGACTACCGCGCCCAGTGGCAGGCGCTGAACGGCCGCGACGCCGGCTACCGGGTGGCGAGCACCACCGGTTACCGGGACATCGAGAAGGTCGTCAGGGGCAGGGACGACCACCAGGTCGTGGTGACCTTCGCCAAGCCCTTCGGCGACTGGCAGTCGCTGTTCGCGCCGCTGTACCCCCGGAGCACCAACGCCACCCCGGAGGCGTTCAACAACGCCTGGCTGAACCGCGTCCCGGTCACCGCGGGCCCGTTCGCGTTCGCCGCGTTCGACCCCACCGCCAAGACCGTCACCCTCGCGAGGGACGACCGCTGGTGGGGCGACCGGGCCAAGCTGGACCGGATCATCTACCGGTCCCTGGAGAGCGACGCGCTGGTCGGCGCCTTCAGCAACGGCGAGCTCGACACCTTCGACGTCGGCCCGTCCGCGCCCGACTACGCGCGGGCCAGGAGCACCCCGGACGCGATCGTGCGGCAGGCGGCCGGACCCGACTTCCGGCACATCACGATGAACGGCGAGAGCGCCGTCCTGTCCGACCCGAAGGTCCGCCGGGCCGTCGCGATGGGCATCAACCGCCAGGCCATCGCGCAGTCGGACCTCCAGGGCCTCGACTGGCCGATCGTCCTGCTCAACAACCACTTCTTCATGAACACCCAGGAGGGCTACCAGGACAACGCCGGTGAGATCGGGACGTACGACCCCGTCAGGGCCGGGCAGGAGCTGGACGCTGCGGGCTGGAAACTGCAAGGGCAGACCCGCAGGAAGGACGGCAGGGAGTTGAACCTGCGCTTCGTCCTGCCGGCCGGCCTGCAGGTCGCCAAATCCGAGGCCGAGCTCGTCCAGGACATGCTCGGCCGGATCGGTGTCGGGGTCACCCTGCAGTCGGTGCCCGGGGACGACTACTTCACTAAATACGTAATCCCTGGCAATTACGACATCACCGCGTTCGCGTACGTGGGCACGCCGTTTCCCGTCTCCAGCTCCTACGGCCAGTACGCCGACGCCGTCAGGCGTCCCGACGGCACCAGGCAGTGGAACGCCAACCTCGGCCGTATCGGCTCCCCGCGGATCGACGCCGCGATGAACAAGGCGACCGCCGACCTCGACGACGGCAGGGCCATCGCCGACACCAACGCGGCGGACAAGCTCATCTGGCAGGCGGTCAACGTGGTGACGCTCTACCAGCGGCCGCAGAACGTCGCGGTCAAGAGCAACCTCGCCAACTTCGGCGCCCGCGGCTTCCACGACCTGCGCTACCAGGACATCGGCTTCGTCCGATAGGTCCCCGATCCCCGGTGGGCCGCGTTCTGTCGGGGACGCGGTGTAGAAGTCGGTCATGGCTATCTCGGTGACCTGGCCCCAGGTGCTCGCCTGGCGGCTGAGGCGGCAGTTCGTCGACCCGGCCGACGGACCCGACGCGGTGTCCGTGGTGCGGAGACTCAGCGGGGTGCAGGCGCAGGTGGCCTCCTCCGCCGCCCTGGCGGTGGCCGTGCGGAGCGCGCGGCCGGATCCCGGGGAGATCGACCGTGCGCTGTGGCGAGACCGCAGCCTGGTCAAGACCTGGATGGCGCGCGGCACGCTGCACCTCGTCCCGGCCGACGAGCTGGCCTCCTACGCGGCCGTCCTCGGCTCGTTCCGCACCTGGGACAAGGGCTCCTGGCAGCGCGGCCACGGCGTCACCGCCGCCGAGGTCGCCGCAATCCTCGACGCCGCGCCCAAGGCGCTCGCGGGCCGCGTCCTCACCCGCGAGGAGCTGGTCGACGGGGTCATCGAGGTCACCGGCGACACCCACCTGCGGGAGGCGCTCACCTCCGGCTGGGGCGCCCTGCTCAAGCCGCTGAGCTTCCTCGGCGAGCTCTGCTACGGCCCTCCGCGCGAGGGCCGGGTGACCTTCGCCAGTCCCCGCGACCAGGTGCCCGGCTGGCCGGCGGAGCTTCCTACGGCAGAGGAGGGCGGGGTGCGCCTGCTCCGTTCCTTCCTCGGCGCCCACGGCCCCGGCGCCCCCGAGACGTTCGACGGCTGGCTCTACCGGGGGGCCGTCCGCAAGGCGACGCTGCGCGGCTGGTTCCGCGACCTCACCCCCGAGCTGGCCGAGATCGAGGTGGACGGCCGGCCGATGGTCGTGCTCGCCGAGCACCTCGACGACCTGGCCGCGACCCGGCCCGCCACCGGGGTCCACCTCCTGCCCGGTTTCGACCAGTACATCCTGGCCGCCCCGCGCGACCTGGAGCCCCTCCTGCCCGCCGAGGCGAGGGCGAAGGTCAGCCGGGCCGCCGGCTGGATCTCCCCGGTCGTGATCCACCGTGGCCGGGTGGCCGGTGTCTGGGAGGCGAGGGACGGGAGGATCGCGGTCGATCTCCTGGAGGAGGTCCCCGCCGCCGCCCTCGCCGCCGAGATCGAACGGGTCTCGGCCCTCCTGCGCTGACCCGGGCCGCTGAGCGAGGCCCGTGACACCGGACGCCGGGGCGAGCCGCACCACCGTGACTCGTCGGCGGCTCATCGGAGCCGGACGGCCGCGCGCCCGGCGGAGGCCGTGCGCCGGGCTCAGGCGAGGCGGAAGCGCACCCGGTCACCGGGGCGGAGCTGGGCGGCGCCGGCGAGGCTCGCCGAGGTCAGGACGGCGATGACCGGGTAGCCGCCGGTCGGCGGGTGGTCGGCGAGAAACACGATCGGCTGGCCGCTGGGCGGCACCTGCACCGCCCCGGCCACCATGCCCTCGCTGGGCAGCTCCCCCTCCCGGGCACGCTCCAGGCGGGCGCCGCGCACCCGCACGCCCACCCGGTTGCTGTCCTGGCTGACCTCGTACGGCCCCGCGCACAGGGTGGCCAGGGCTCCGGGGGCGAACCAGTCGTCCCGGGGACCCGGCAGGACCCGCAGGACACCCGCCCCGGGCCCCGGCCGCGGCGCCGCGTCCACGGTGATCGGCGGCAGGCCGCCGGTCGGTCCCACCGGCAGGACCGTCCCGGCGGCGAGCGGGGCGGGGCCGAGCCCGGAGAGCGAGTCGGTCGAGCGGCTGCCCATCGTGACGGGCGCCTCGACACCGCCCCGGACGGCGACGTAGGTGCGCAGGCCGGCCCCGGGCATGCCCAGACGCAGCTCGCCGCCCGCCGGGACCCAGAAGGGCGCGCACATCCCCTGGGGGACCGTCACGCGCCGGATCGCCTCGCCCGGGGAGGCGTCGCCCGTGGACGTCCCGCCGGGCGAGGCCCCGCCGGTGAACGCCCCGCCCGCGGACAGCCCGCCCGCGGACACCTCGGCCGTGGACGCCCGGCCCGCGGCGCTCAGGGCCGTCCCGCCCGGGACCGCCGCGCGCGGTCGTACGAGGTCCACGGGGCAGGCCGCGCCGGTGACGGCGACCCAGGCCCCGGCGGTGAGGCGCAGCCGGGCGCCGCCGAGGGTGAGCTCGATCCCCGCGGCCCCCTCCGGGTTGCCGACCAGGCGGTTGGCCAGCCGCAGACTCGGTTCGTCCGCCGCACCCGAGCGGGGCACCCCGAGATGGGCGTACCCCGGCCGGCCGAGATCCTGCACGGTGGCGTACGGCCCCGGAGCGATCACCTCGATCATGGCTCGCCGACCGCCGTGAACCGCACCCGCGTCCCCGGGGTGAGCAGGGCGGGCGGTTCGGCGGCCACGTCCCACACCGCCGTCGCGGAGCGGCCGAGCAGCCGCCAGCCACCGGGGGAGGCCGAGGGGTAGACCGCCGAGTAGGGGCCGGCGACCGCCACCGCCCCGGCGGGCACCGAGGTCCGCGGGGTGTCCAGCCGGGGGACGTGCAGCGCCGGGTCCAGCCCCGTGAGGTAGGCGAACCCGGGGGCGAAGCCCAGCCAGCCCACCACCAGCTCCCGCCCGGTGTGCCGCTCGACCACCTCCCCGGGGGAGAGCCCGCTCAGCGCGGCGACGTCGTCGAGGTCGGCGCCGTCGTACACGACGGGAAGGACCACCTCGGGCGCGTCCGCGGCCACCGTGGCGTCCGCGGCGGACGCCGTGTCCAGCAGGCGGGAGAGCTCCTCCCGCAGGCGCGCCGGGTCGGCTCCCGGCGCGGTGACGAGGACCGTGACGGGGCCGGGCACGATCTCGACCACCCCGGGGGGCCGGTCGGCCCGCAGCAGGGCGTCCAGCCGGTGGGAGACCTCCAGCGAGCCGGTCTCCACCAGCAGCGCGTGCTCCCCGGCCGACCGGACGCTCACGTGAAGGACCTCAGCGTCACTCCGGCCTCCACCAGGCCGTCGCGGACGGCGCGGGCCATCAGCACGGCGCCGGGGGTGTCGCCGTGCACGCAGATCGAGCGCGCCTCGACGGGGACCCGCGAGCCGTCCACCGCCTCGACCACCCGCTCGGTCGCCATCCGCACGGCCCGGTCCGCGACCGTGCCGGGGTCGTGCAGCACCGCGCCGGGGGAGCGGCGGGAGACCAGCGTTCCCGCGCCGGTGTACGCGCGGTCGGCGAAGGCCTCGACGACGGTGGCGACCCCCTCCCCGGCGGCGATCTCGTGGACGACCGAACCGGGCAGGGTCAGCAGCGGCAGGCTCCGGTCGTAGTCGGCGACCGCCGCCACGACGGCCCCGGCCTGCTCGGGGTCGCGGCAGATCCGGTTGTACAGCGCGCCGTGCGGCTTGACGTAGGAGACCCGGCCGCCCATCGCCCTGGCGATGCCGTCCACCGCCCCCAGCTGGTAGAGAACCTCGGCGCAGAGCTCCTCGGGGTCGACGTCCATCTCGCGGCGGCCGAACCCGGCCAGGTCCCGGTAGGACACCTGGGCGCCGATCGCCACCCCCCGGTCGACCGCCGCCGCGCACGTGCGGCGGATGGTCAGCGGGTCGCCCGCGTGGAATCCGCAGGCGACGTTGGCGCTGGTCACGATGTCGAGCAGGGCCTCGTCGTCGCCCAGCCGCCAGATCCCGAAGCCCTCGCCCAGATCGGCGTTGAGATCGATCACCATGGCTCACCTACACCGGGGGTTCGTCGGGGATGTCCGCGATGTCGTCGAGGGCGATGGCCAGCTCCTCGGGATCGTCCCCGATGCGCTCGGCGATCTCGATCAGCACGTGCAGCACGTCGTGCCGGTCGTGGCCCAGGTCCAGCAGCCGCTGCGCCGCCTCCCAGAGCTGCGGCGGGTCGCCCTCCCAGAGCCGGGCGGCGATCTCCTCGTGCCAGGCGAGGTGCTCGTCGTAGTCGCGCCGGTCGAGCTCACCGGCGTGGTCGATGCCCAGCAGGATCCGCCGGTCGGTGTCGTCGGCCGGGTTGAGCAGGCTGAGCTTGATCTCGCCGTGCGTGCCCTGCAGGAAAGGGAAGGCGAACACCCGCCTGGCCAGTGCCGACAGGTCGCCGTCCGGCAGCAGCCGGTCGAGCAGGTCGCGGTCGAGCCCGAAGGTCGTCGGGTCGCGGTAGGACTCCGCGAACTTGCCGGTCGCCTCCCAGACCGCGTCGAGAGTGGCCCGCAGCCCCTCGTCGGGCAGCCCGGTCCGGCCGGCGGCGAACCGCGCCCACGCGCCCAGCACGTGCGGTACCGCCTCCTGCTCGGCGGTGTTGAGCATCACCTTGCGCGGCAGCCAGTCGAGGAGGAACGTCTCGCACTTGGTCGGGCTCACCCGGAGCGGGCGGCCGAAGTCCTGGTCGCAGCCGTAGTCGATGATGTGGTCGGCGCACCGGGAGGCCGCCGAGGGGTCGGACAGGTGCTCGGCCGCGTCCGAGGAGAGGAACTCGGCCGCCAGCATCGCCCGGCGGTCGCGGCTGTAGGGGGCCTCGCTGTGCAGCGGGGCCGGCCGCTTCCTGCCGGGCGGCAGCGCCTTGATCCGGGACCTGGCGAAGGCGTGGTAGGCGCTGTAGCTGTCGCTGACCGGCGCGGACGTCCTGCGCTGGCCGTACTCGGCGGTGGCCTTCATGGCCGATTCGAGCAGTGCCCTGGCCTGCTGCGGCTCGATCTCCCCGAACCTGAGCATCGGGTTGCCCTCGGCCTCGGCCCTGGCCTGCTCCAGCAGCTTGTCGACGTGCGAGGAGACCCAGGCGTCGCGGGCGATGCCGCGCATGTTGTAGTCGACGATCACCACCAGCGCGTGCCGGTCCTCGACGCTGTCGGCACCCCGGTAGCCGAAGGTGCACACGACGGTGTCCTGGTCGCCGTACGCGTCGCGGGAGACGAAGCAGCCGTTCGTCTTGACCACGCCCAGCCGGTCGGCCCAGCGGGGCCTGGCCACGCCGCGCTCCATGAGCGCCAGCGCGGCGCCCTCCGCCTTGGCGGCCTGGCGGGCGGTGCCGAGGTAGGCCAGCGCGATCAGCAGGGTGAGCGCGGCGGGCGAGCCGGCCTTGGCCGCGTAGTCGACCAGGCCCTCGCCGAGGACCTGCTCGGCGTCCCCGCGTCGCAACCGGCGCCCCCACCAGGCTCCGACCATGTCGGAGACCATGAGCTCGGCGTCCAGCGGGCTGCGTACGGCCAGCAGCTCGCGAGCGGCGAGCAACATCTCGGAGAAGACCGCCTCGGGGGACTGGCTCTCCCTAAGGTCTCGACGATGTCGCCGGCTCAAGCAGCCTCCCCCGTCGGGCGCGCGAGCCCATCGCGGACGCCGCCGCGTCGATTGGCCCGCTCGCTTCCCTCGCTCACGTCCCAACCTTCTCGCATTCCCGGGCCAAACGGTGCGTAGAAGACGGCCGGGTGCTCCCGATGCTACCGGGGACCGCGGGGCGGCGGCGCGGAGTTGACGAGGGCGAGCAAATGCTCGCGGGCGACGCGCTCGACGACCTCGGCCGTCACCTCGATGCCGAGATGCTCGGCGCAGGCGCAGACGTCGGCCACGCACCTGTCGACGGTGTCGACGGGAACCGTCAGGAACTCGGCGGCCAGGTGAGAGGTCACCGGCTCGTGGAGGACCGCCGGTGGCGCCGAGGGCCCCAAGGGCGCCGAGGGCGTCGAGGGCGCGGCGAGGGTCGGTGAAGGCCCGGCGAAGCGGGTGGTGAGAACGGGCATGGATGTCGCATTCCTCCGGAGTTTCCCGGGGGTATCCCCCGGATGTGTCGGCGAGGACGTGCGTTTTCATTCCACAACTTATCTCGGGAGTGTCAACCCTCGGCGCCGTGATATGGAAAGCTGGCCCCGTGTCTTGACTGAATCCTGCAACAGGGGAGTAAGCGAGTGTCCCCGAACAGGGAGCCGAATTGACGGCGAGTCAGTAGCCTGATCTCGCCTGCAAGCCCGACGGAGATGAGGTGGGCAGTTGCCGGGACGGTCCGGCCCGATCCTGCTATGGTCCTGGCCGCAAACGTTCGGAGACACAACGCCGGCCGGTCGGCGCTCGTGCGCGAGCCCCCTCGCGCCGTTGCGAGGGTTCCGGTGATCGGAGCGGCGGTGTCCCCGGGGTGCGCGGACCGCATCCTGGGCGGGGCTTCCGTCCGCACCTGCCCATCGCCGATGATGTACTCCAGGATCCGGTCCCCCGGAGCCGCGCTACGCCAATTCGCAAGTTTGGAGATGTGCCTCGTGGGAGACCCTGGCACGCGACGGAGGTGCCGACCATGAGCGCCGAAACCTCCGTGCCCCGTCCCCGGGAGTCGGGTGTGGACATCTCAGACTCCGGCCTGCTGCAGGGCCTGCTGTCACAGTCGCCGTTCGCCTTCGCGTTCTTCGACCCCGGTGGCCGCTTCGAGCGCGTCGACGAGGTCTTCGCCGACGTGGTCGGCCTGCCCGCCGAGCGCCTGGTCGGCCGGGCCCCCGGCGAGCTGCTCTCCGCCGACCTGACCGCCCTGATCGAGGGTTCGGTGCGCGGCATCGTCGCGGGGGCCGAGGTCGAGGGCGACCAGCGGATCCGCGTGCGCACCGCCGACGGGCAGACCCACCACTGGTCGCTGACCTTCTCCCCGATCCACGACGACAAGGGCGCGCTCCGCGCGATCTGCCTGGTCGGCGTCGACATCACCGACAGCAGGCAGGTCGAGGAGGACCTCAGGCGCAGCGAGGAGCGCTACCGCTCGCTGGTCGAGGCCCAGTCCCAGCTCGTGTGGATCACCGCGCCCAACGGCGTCGTGGAGGAGGACGCGCCGCAGTGGCGGGCCATCACCGGCCAGGGGCTCGAGGAATACCTCACCCACGGCTGGCTGGAGGCCGTCCACCCCGACGACCGCCCGCACACCGAGGAGGCGTGGCGCGAGGCGCTGCGCGGCCGGACCATGTTCGAGTGGAGCTACCGGGTCCGCACCCGGGCCAGCGGCTACCGGCACTTCGAGGTGCGCGCCGTCCCGATCATCCGGCACAACCGGGTCGTCGAGTGGGTGGGCGCCAACACCGACGTCACCCCGCAGCGCGAGGCCGAGGAGATGCGCGGCCGCCTGACCGACCAGCTCGGCGCCGCGGCCCTGCGGACCGCGCGCCTGCAGGGCGCCACGGCGATGCTCGCCGAGGCGCTCACCGTCGAGCAGGTGGTCCAGGTCATCATCGACGTGGGCCGCACCGCGCTGGCGGCCGACCGCTCGGCCGTGGCGCTGCTCGACGTCGACCGGGCCGCGCTGAAGCTGGTCAACAGCGGCGGCATCCCCGACGTCCCCGGCGCGCCCGGGGAGGAGATCCCGCTGTCGCACTCCAGCGTGATGACCATGGCGGTCAACAGCCGGCGCCCGGTCTTCGCCGAGTCGCCGGAGAGTCTGCGCTCCCAGCTGGTCGACGCGGGCGGCGACGACGAGGCCATCACCGGATTCATCGCCCACAGCGACGAGCGGGCCTGGGTGGGCCTGCCGCTGCTGGCCGCGGGCCGCGCGCTCGGCGCGCTGAGGTTCTCCTTCACCCGCCCGCAGAAGATCTCCCAGGAGGACGGGGTGTTCCTGGAGGCTCTCGCGGGGCAGTGCGCCCTCGCGGTGGAGCGGGCCACCCTGTTCGAGCGCGAGCACCGCACGGCCGAGACGCTCCAGCGCAGCCTGCTGCCCGACCGCCTGCCGGTGGTCCGGGGCCTGGTCCTCGCCCAGCGGTTCCGCTCGGGAAGCCGCCACGTGCAGGTCGGCGGCGACTGGTACGACGCGTTCGTGCTCCAGGACGGCCGGGTCGCGGCGGTGGTCGGCGACGTCATGGGCAAGGGCGTCAAGGCCGCGGCCGGGATGGGCCGTATCCGCAACGCCATGCGGGCCCTGGCGCTGACCAACCCGCCGCCCGCGGCGGTGCTCACCGGCCTCGACAGGGTCTTCGAGGCCACCGAGGAGGAGGAGCAGGTCACGACCCTCGCCTACATGGTCGTCGAGCCGGGCACCGGAGAGGGCACGCTGGCGCTCGCCGGGCACCCGCCGCCCCTGCTGGTCTCCCCGCAGGGCGTGCCGCTGCTGTGCGACGGCGAGCCCGGCACCCCGCTGGGCTGGCCCACGAGCCGCCGGCAGTTCAGGTTCTGCGTCCCGCCGGGCCACACCGCTGTCCTGTATTCGGACGGTCTGGTGGAGAACCGGAAGCGTGGGCTCGATGCCGGGCTTGCCGATCTTTGCTCTGTTGTGACCGAAGCGCCGGCCGAAGTGGTGGGAAGCCCCCACATGTTGCTAGATTTTCTTGTTGATCGCATGCTGTCCGGGTATGAGCAGGATGACGACGTCACAGTGCTCGCGATCCATGTTCCCCTCGCCACGAAGAGTGACTGAATGAAACAGTCATAACGGTTGCTTTCGGGTATCGGTGCCTCGCTTCCGTACGCACTACTCTCTTGGTCGGCCTAGGGTGGAGGGCAACCGCCAGGAGGCGGCCGTATGGATCACGGTGTCATGCCACAATGCTGGACAGGTACGTCGCGGTTCGCGCGGCCTCGTTAATCACAACTAGAGGTAAAAGTGCCCCTAGTTGGGCATCTGGGTCCATTCTCGTCACGCTTTCCTTCGAGAGGTGTTCGTGTCGCCTGCAAGTTCGACTCGCTCGAAGCCATCCGAGCTGAACGAGCCCGTCATTCAGCAGCTGATGGAGCGGGGGCGCTCGCAGGGGTTCCTCGAGTCCGAGGATGTCCGCAAGGCCGTCGAGGAAGCGGACATTCCGATGGCGCAGGTCGCTGGAATCCTGCGAAGCCTCAGCAAAGAGGGCATCACAGTACGGCTGACCGCCGAGGACTCCGCGGCTCCCAAGAAGCCCCGCACTCCCGCCAAGCGCCGCACTGCCCCGGCCGCGCCCGCCGCCGTCAAGAAGACCAAGACCGCGGCGGCGGCCAAGGAGCAGCCGGAGACCGTCACCGCGGTCGTCAGCGGCTCCGAGCCCGCCGCGACCGCGGCCAAGAAGCCGGCGGCCCCCGCCAAGGCGGCCCCGGCCAAGAAGGTCGCCCCGGCCGCCAAGAAGCCGGTTCCCGCCCCGCCGCCGAAGAAGGCCGCTTCCGAGGCCGGGGGCCCGGCTCCGGCGTCCGCCCCGAAGCCGGTCACCGGTGACGACGACGAGGTCATCGACCTCGAGGACGTCGAGATCGAGGACTTCGACCTGGAGGTCGTGGCCGAGGTCGAGGTGGAGGTCGAAGCCGAGGTCGAGGTGGAGGCCGAGGAGGAGCCCAAGGTCGAGGCCGTCGAGGTGAACGAGGACGAGGTCCTCATCCTCACCGACGACGACGACGACGCCCCGGTTCCCCAGGTCGCCGCCGCCGGTGCCACCGCGGACCCGGTCAAGGACTACCTCAAGCAGATCGGCAAGGTTCCGCTGCTCAACGCCGAGCAGGAGGTCGAGCTCGCCAAGCGCATCGAGGCCGGCCTGTTCGCCGAGGAGCAACTCGGCACCGACGGCGAGAAGCTCCCGGTCGACGTCCGCGCCGAGCTGGAGTGGATCGCCGAGGACGGCCGCCGGGCCAAGAACCACCTGCTGGAGGCCAACCTCCGCCTCGTGGTCTCGCTGGCCAAGCGCTACACGGGGCGCGGCATGCTCTTCCTGGACCTGATCCAGGAGGGCAACCTGGGCCTGATCCGCGCGGTGGAGAAGTTCGACTACACCAAGGGCTACAAGTTCTCCACCTACGCCACGTGGTGGATCCGGCAGGCGATCACCCGTGCCATGGCCGACCAGGCGCGGACCATCCGCATCCCGGTCCACATGGTCGAAGTGATCAACAAGCTGGCCCGCGTCCAGCGGCAGATGCTCCAGGACCTGGGCCGCGAGCCCACCCCGGAGGAGCTGGCGCGAGAGCTCGACATGACCCCCGAGAAGGTCGTCGAGGTCCAGAAGTACGGTCGCGAGCCGATCTCCCTGCACACCCCGCTGGGTGAGGAGGGGGACAGCGAGTTCGGTGACCTCATCGAGGACTCCGAGGCCATCGTTCCCGCGGACGCGGTCAGTTTCACGCTTCTGCAGGAGCAGCTCCACTCCGTTCTGGACACGCTGTCCGAGCGCGAGGCGGGCGTGGTCTCGATGCGTTTCGGCCTGACCGACGGTCAGCCGAAGACGCTGGACGAGATCGGCAAGGTCTACGGGGTGACGCGCGAGCGCATCCGGCAGATCGAGTCCAAGACGATGTCCAAGCTCCGCCACCCGTCCCGGTCGCAGGTGCTGCGCGACTATCTCGACTGAGCCTTAACGACAAAGGGTCCGCACCGTACGGTGCGGACCCTTTGTCGTTAACGCCGGTGTAACGGGTCGGTAGCACGTCGGGTGGAACGGGCTTCTAGGCTGCCGCCTCATGGGTGTGGCCGAGGCTGACAGCATTCGCGCCCGGGGACTGCGGGTGATCGTCGATCGTCCGTGGGCGGACGCGATGCTCGACGACGCGGTCGCCGCGGTCCGCCGGAAGGTGTTCGAGGCCGGTCCGATCACGCTCGGCGCGGCCCGCGGCGATCTGGAGAGGCGCGCGCTCAGGGTCGAGGCGCTGGCCAGGGCGGCCGTCGGCCACAGCCGTGCCGTGGAGGCGTTGGCGGCCCGCGACCGGGCCAATCCCGACCTCTGGCTCTGGCTCGGGCGCACCCGCATCGAGGAAGCCTGGACGATCAAGCCTGATGTCAGGGCGCGAGCCGTGCAGGCGCAGCGCGTGCAGGCGTTCCAGGAGGCGATGGAGTCGGCCAGGGGACCGCTTTTCACCGCGGCGTCGCTCGAGCCGTCCGATCCGGTGCCCTGGGAGTCGATCATGTGGCTCTATCTCGGTCTCGACCGGCCGCGCCGGGAGAAGGACGCTGTCTGGTACGAGGCCGTTCGCCGTTATCCGACGCTGTTCCCGGCCAACGTGGCCCGGCTCATGACGTTGTCCCCCGCCTGGGGCGGCAGCGCCCAGGAGATGCTGGAGTTCGCCAGGCAGGCCGTCTCGCGGGCGCCGGACGGGGATCCGATGGCGTCCCTGATGCCGTTGGCACACTTCGAGCGGGTGGCCGCCGAGCGGTCGCCGATGTCGCGCGGCGGCTGGTTCTCCGACGAGGCGCTTCGCGAGGTCGTCTCGCACTCGGGTCGCTGGCCGGGCCGGGACGGCCATCCCCGGTCGGTCGAGGCGCACAACCTGTTCGGGGCCGCCTTCTACCTCGCCGACCTGCGGCGGCCCGCGCGCGGGCACCTGATGCGGACGGGAGGCAGGGTCAGCCGGTTCCCGTGGTCCTACCTCGGAGATCCCGCCCAGCAGTTCCAGCGGGCCTGCGGGCGGCTCCACCTCGTCGCGGCGTGAACCGGGCCGGGATTCCTCCGGCGCGGCGGGACACGCCGTGTCACGTGCCCGCCGTGCCCCCGGTGCCACGCCGGCGGTTCCGCGGGATCCGCAGGAGGGGAACACACGGAAGATCACACCATGACGTCGAGTGTCCACGACCGTTTCCCCGTGGGCGGCGCGCCGAGGGTGATGGAGTGGCCCAGGTGATCCAGAACCTTGGCGAGCTCCTCGGGGCTCCCCGGGTCGACGCCCCCCTCCAGCAGGGAGCGGGCGATCACACCGCGGGTGGCCTTGGCCATGTGGCTGACCACTTTCCCGTCCTTGAGCACCCGTACCGCCACCGCCCGCCCGCCCGGCTGCCACGCCGCCGCGTACGTGCTGGAGCGCAGGTCCACGACCAGGCCGGGCTCGGCGTCGAGCAGCGGCGTGACCGACCGGCGCCAGAATGCGCCCAGGCCGCCGAGCGGCGGCAGCCGCACCCCCATCGACAGCCGGTACGGCGGCACGCGGTCGCCGATCCGCAGCAGGCCCCAGAGGCCGGAGAAGATCAGCAGGCTCTCCGAGGCCCGCGCCGCCGCCTCGGGGGACAGCGAGGCCAGGCCGAGGTTGTCGTAGAGCACGCCGGTGTACAGGTCGGCCGCGGCCAGCGTCGGCGCGGTCCGCAGGAGCAAATTCCTGCCGACCTCCTCGGCCTGCCCCGGCGACAGGCCGAGCACGTCCCGCGCGGCCGGTTTCCGGCACAGCGCGGTGAGCGCGTCCAGAACCTTCTTCCTGGGCGAGCGGAGGGCGGGAAAGCTCAGCCGGGGCAGGTCGAGGGCGGGGCCGTCGCCCCGCGCGGCCTTCCCCTCGGACGGAGGCAGCAGAATCAGCACAGTGGCCGAGCGTAGTGGGACGATCGGGGGGTTAGGATCCTTCAGCATGATCGATGAGGTCTTCGACCGGCTGGTCGACCAGGCCTGGCCGGCGATCCAGCGGGTGGACGCCGGAGGCTGGACGCTGCGCGCCGCGGGCGGTGTGACCAAGCGGGCCAACTCCGTGCTGCCGCTGGGCGAGCCGGAGGATCTTCAAACGGGCATCGAGAGAGCCGAGAAGTTCTACGCCGACCGGGGTCTGCCCTGCGTCTTCTCGGTGGGGGGCGGTGCCACGCCCGGCCTGGACGCGTCGCTGCGGGCGCGCGGCTACCGGGTGGTGGACCCCACACTGATCATGGCGGCGCGACTCGCGCCCGGGGACGGGCCGTCTGAGGAGCCCGGAGGCCCGGGGGAGGCCGGAGAGCCGGAAGAGACCGGGGAGAAGGTCGAGCTCGCTGAGGCGCCCTCGCAGGCGTGGCTGGACGCCTGGTGGAGCGTGGACGGGAGGTTCGGCGGCGACGGTCTGGCGACGGCCGCGCGGATCCTCACCGGCGTGCCCGCCGTATACGCCTCGCTCGGCCGGGAGGCCGTGGGGCGGGGCGTGGTCCAGGGGGAGTGGTTCGGGATCTACTCCATGGCCGTACTGCCGCACGCGCGGCGCCGAGGCCATGGACGGAAGATGTTGCGTGCCCTGCTCTCGCATGCGCGGGCGCAGGGCACACATCGGGCATATTTAGTCGTAGTGGAGTCGAACACCGCTGCCAGGGCGCTCTACGAGCGGCAAGGCTTCACGGTGGCGGGCCGATATCACTATCGGGTCCGATGATGGCTCCATTCGTCTGGTTATCGTTCGTCGTTGCCTGCCGTTGCCGGGGCGTCGCTGAGACGAGCGGACTCGTCCTGGATGTTGGCGCCCTTGTCTCTCAGCACGGCCACGTGCTGCCGCCCGTGGTGGGCGCAGAACAGCAGCTCCCCACCTACGGGCAGGGTCGCGCGGATGTAAGCCTGGGCGCCGCACCGGTCACAGCGGTCAGCAGCTGTGAGCTGCTTGGCGGGGGCGAGGGTTCCAGTCACGTATCGCCTTTCAGGTCATCCCCTGAGGTGGAGGATCTGGCGTCAGTCACTTGAGAGAACATCTAACCCGATACGAACGTTCCCAACCGACCCCCTGCTACGCCCAGAGCGGAAAGTGTCCGAAAGTAACGATGATCACGCCGGATGTAACACCTGTCCCCACCGGATGGCAAGCTTGTACGCGTCGTGGTGGGAAGAACGGTAAGCTGCGCACACGTGTTCGACAGAGTGGGAGTGGGCGTGACCGCAGTTAGCGCGGAGACGGGTTATACGGCCCGCCACCTGTCGGTGCTGGAGGGTCTGGAAGCCGTCCGCAAGCGTCCAGGCATGTACATCGGGTCGACCGACAGCCGCGGTCTCATGCACTGCCTGTGGGAGATCGTGGACAACGGGGTCGACGAGGCCCTGGCCGGCTATTGCAGCCGCATCGAGGTCGAGCTTCACCCCGACGGCTCCATCGAGGTCCGCGACGACGGCCGGGGCATCCCCGTCGACGTCGAGCCCAAGAGCGGCCTGGCGGGCGTGGAGCTCGTCTACACCAAGCTCCACGCGGGCGGGAAGTTCGGCGGCGGCTCCTACGGCGCCTCGGGCGGCCTGCACGGCGTCGGCGCCTCCGTCGTCAACGCCCTGTCCTCGCGGCTGGACGTCGAGGTCGACCGCGACGGGCGGATCCACGAGATCAGCTTCCGCAGGGGCGTTCCCGGCGTCTTCGACGGCGACGGCCCCAAGGCCAAGTTCAAGAAGAAGTCCGGGCTGCGCGACGGCGGCCCCGTGGCGAAGAACGTCACCGGCACCCGCGTGCGCTTCTGGGTCGACCACCAGATCTTCCTCCCCGAGGCCGAGGTCTCCCTCGACGAGATCCACGTCCGCCTCCGCCAGACCGCGTTCCTGGTCCCCGGCCTGACCCTGGCCGTGCGCGACAGCCGCGGCGAGGAGGTCGCCGAGGAGGAGTTCCACTTCGACGGCGGCATCTCGGAGTTCACCGAGTTCCTCGCCCGCGACGAGGCCGTCTGCGAGGTGCTGCGCCTGCAGGGCGTCGGCCACTTCCACGAGACCGTCCCGGTCCTCGACGACCTGGGACACATGACCCCGACCGAGGTCCAGCGGGAGCTCACCGTCGACGTGGCGGTGCGCTGGGGCAAGGGCTACGACAGCACCGTCCGCTCCTTCGTCAACGTGATCGCCACCCCCAAGGGCGGCACCCACGTCAACGGCTTCGAGCGTGCCCTCGTCCGCACCCTGAACGAGCAGTTGCGCGAGACCCGCCTGCTCAAGAACGGCGACGCCCCGGTGACCCGCGAGGACATCATGGAGGGCCTCACCGCCGTGGTGACCGTCCGGGTGCCCGAGCCGCAGTTCGAGGGCCAGACCAAGGAGGTCCTGGGCACCTCGGCGGCCTCCAGGATCGTCGCCCACGTCGTCTCGCGAGAGCTCAAGGAGCTGCTCGCCAACCCGCCGCGCAACGCCAAGGCGCAGCTCCGCGCGGTCCTGGAGAAGATCGTCGCGGCGGCCAAGGCCCGCATCGCCGCCCGGGAGCACCGCGACAACCAGCGTCGCAAGACCGCCCTGGAGAACTCGGCGCTCCCCGCCAAGCTGGTCGACTGCCGCAGCGACGAGGTCGACCGCAGCGAGCTGTTCATCGTCGAGGGCGACTCGGCGCTGGGCACCGCCCGCGCGGCCCGCAACTCGGAGTTCCAGGCGCTGCTGCCGATCCGGGGCAAGATCCTGAACGTGCAGAAGGCGTCCGTCGCCGACATGCTCAAGAACGCCGAGTGCGCCGCGATCATCCAGGTCATCGGCGCGGGTTCCGGCCGCTCGTTCGACATCGAGGCCGCCCGCTACGGCAAGGTCATCCTGATGGCCGACGCAGACGTCGACGGGGCGCACATCCGCTGCCTCCTGCTGACCCTGTTCCACCGCTACATGAAGCCGATGGTCGAGGCCGGGCGGGTCTTCGCCGCCGTGCCGCCGCTGCACCGCATCGAGGTCATCAACCCCACGCGCGGTCACGGAAAGTACGTCTACTGCTACTCCGACGCCGAGCTGCAGCGGGTGCTGCGGGACCTGGAGCGCCGGGGCAAGCGCTGGAAGGACCCGATCCAGCGCTACAAGGGCCTGGGCGAGATGGACGCCGACCAGCTGGCCGAGACGACCATGGAGCCTCGGCACCGCACCCTGCGCCGGGTCCGCATCGAGGACATCGAGGAGGCCGAGCGCATCTTCGCCCTCCTGATGGGCAGCGACGTGGCCCCGCGCCGGGAGTTCATCGTGAGCAGCGCGGCCGAGATCGACCGCGACCACATCGACGCGTGACCGCGACCGTCCCCGCCGGGTGATTCCCGGCGGGGACGGCCGACGGCGAACTCCGCGGCACCGATCGGCCGATCGGGCCGTCGCCGGCCGGGTGCGCCCGCGAGTCGTTCGCCGTGCCCAGGGCCTTCGAACGCCGCCGAACACGCCCGATCGTGAAACCACGGCCGATCGTGACGGGATCCGGCCCCGGCCGGGACCGGATCACGCGGATCACGAGGACCGGATCACGAGGTTCAGATCTCGACCGGCATCAGCTTGCCGGTGCGCACGTCGTAGATGGCCCCGCCGACCGGCATGCCGACGGGCAGGAACGGGCTCGTCCTGATCCGTACGAGATCATGCCGGAGCGCCGCGTCCTGGTCGGGGACGGTGTGGAAGTCCAGGCTGCGGGTGTCGACGCCGCGCCGGGCGGCGATCGCGTGCACCTCGTCGTCGGTGACCTTGGTCATGCCGCAGTCGGTGTGCGGCATGACCAGCACCCGCTCCACGCCCAGCAGGTCGACCGCCAGGACGAGCGTGCGCAGGACGTCGTCGGTGACCCGGGCCCCGGCGTTCCGGAGGATCTTGGCGTCGCCCGGCTTCAGGCCGAAGAGCCCCAGCGGATCGATTCGCGAGTCCATGCAGGTGACCAGGGCGAGGCCGCGGGCGGCCCTGCCGGTCAGTCCGGCGCTGGTGAACGTGGCGGAGAACTCCTCGTTGGCGGTCAGCAGGTCGTCAAAAGCACTCACGTGCGCACCCTTCGGTCGGCGCAATCAACGGACTAATGATGCTTCATGCCCGTTTCCGGAACGTTGCCGGGGGCGCACCTGGTGACGACTTCACCAAGATCCAGCCGCCGCCTCTCACTCTAGGTCATGATGTCGTCACTCAACGTCCGGAAGTGTGGAGAGGCTGATGAGCAGGACCGAATCGCTGGCCGACTATCTTCGTGACCAGGGCAGGCGAAAGCTGGACCGGGTCGAGGTCAGGGACGGGGGCCGCAACGCGCGCTCGGCGCTGGCCCTGCTCGACGCGGCGGTCTACACGCGGTCGCTCAAGGACGACGACCCGTTCGTGGCCGTGCTCGCGGAGGCGGGGTGTTTCGGCCCTCAGGGGACCGGTGAGTTCGAGCCGACGGACCGGGTCGCCCGGGTCGTCCGCTTCTGGGAGTCGGGTGAGCCCTGGCAGCTGCTGATGGCGATCCGGTTCGCGCTCCAGGGCGCGCTCACCTGAGAACGCGGGTTTCAGCCCGTCCGCCGGGGAAAGGCGGACCGCGGCCGTGACGCCGGGCCGGGGCGCCCCGCGTGCCCCCGGCCGATCGGTACGGCAGCCGTTGAGGCTCCCGGTGACACCGCCATAAGATCTTCGTCGGTGCCGAGTGCGGGAGGAAGCATGGGAATCGCGCAACTGAGGTCGATCGTTCTCGATTGTCCGGACCCCAGGCAACTGGCCGACTTCTACAGCGCGCTCCTGGGCTGGAAGATCGCCAGCGTCGAGGACGACTGGGTGGTGGTCACCGGGGGCAGGCCCGGACGCCTCTGCTTCCAGCTGGTCCACGACTACCGGCCGCCGGAGTGGCCCACCGCCGAGCGGCCCCAGCAGTTCCACCTCGATCTGACGGTCGAGAACCTCGACGAGGCCGAGAAGGAGGCGCTGGCGCTGGGCGCGTCCAAACACCCGTACCAGCCGGGCGAGAACGAGGGTTTCCGGGTCTTTCTCGACCCCGCCGGGCACCCGTTCTGCCTGTGCGTCGACTGACCCTCCTGAGTGATCTCAGGGCCTCCGGGCCGATCCGGGCGTCCGGCTGAGTGATCTCCGGGCCTCCAGGTCGATCCGGGCGTCCGGCGCGCTCCCGGCGTCGCGGGCGGGCGGCCGGCCGTTCCCGTGTGTGCCGCTCCGCGGGCACCGGGGCCTCACGGCCGGAAGCCCCGCGAAGGCCCCCGCGGCCCGCCGGCCGCCTTCCGTGATCTCGGAGCCCACGAGGGTTCGCCGCGCAGGGCCCCGGGAGCCTTCGCCGTCCTGGCGGGGCCTCCGGAGCCCTGTCGCGGTCGGGTGGTCACTCCTCGGGGGCGGGAGCCGCCGCTGAGCCCTCCTCGCCGCCTCCGGCGCCGAGGGCGCCGCCCACGGCCGACACGGTGTGGGTGAGCCGTACGCCGGAGCCGTCGCGGCGGCCCAGCTCCTCGGGCAGAGGCACGGGCTTGCCGACGGCCGAGACCGCGCGGGCCGGTCCGGGACCCGCCCAGGCGAGCAGCAGGACGTCCTCGCCCTTGAGGAACCGCTGGACGCGGACCCCGCCGGTGCCCCGGCCCTTCGGCGGGTATTCGGCGAAGTCGGAGATCTTGGCGCCGCCGATCTGGGTGCCTGGCAGTGCCGTCGAGGAACCGGCGATGGTCACGACCTGCGACTCGCGGGCCGGATCGACCGCGCCGAACCAGATCACCACGGCGTCGCCGTCCAGCCGTACACCGGCCATGCCGCCCGCGGGACGGCCCTGCGGGCGGACGACGGAGGCGGAGTAGCGCAGCAGCTGGGCCTCGGAGGTGATGAAGACGAGATCGTGGTCCTCGCTCTCCAGCTCCACCGCGCCCACCACCGTGTCGCCGTCCTTGAGGGTGATCACCTCGAAGTCGTCGCGGTTGGCCGGGTAGTCGGGAACGACCCGCTTGACCACCCCCTGCGCCGTGCCCAGCGCCAGGCCGGGCCCGTCGGGATCGAGCGAGCCGATGCCGACGACCGTCTCGCCCGGGTTGAAGGTGACGTACTCCGCGACCGGGTGGCCGCCGGACAGCGACGGCGGGTTGGCCGAGCGGGGCAGCGTGGGCAGGTCGACCACCTGGACCCGGATCATCCGCCCCTGGTTGGTGACCACGCCCACCTCGCCCCTGACCGTGCTCCGCACGGCGGAGACCAGCACGTCGTGGGACGAGCGGTCACCGTCGCCGGCCAGCGGCGAGGCGTCGAAGGTGCGGGCCAGCAGGCCGGTGGAGGAGAACAGCACCAGGCAGGGGTCGTCGGCCACCTCCAGGGGGACCGAGACGTTCCTCGTGACCCCCGAGGACTCCAGCAGCACCGTGCGGCGCGGGGTGCCGAAGGTCTTGGAGACCTGGGCGAGCTCGTCGGAGACGACCTTGCGGAGCCTGTCGTCGGAGGACAGGATCGCGGTCAGCTCGGCGATCTCGTCGCGCAGGGTCTGGCTCTCGCGGTCGAGCTCCAGCTTGTCGTAGCGGGTCAGGCGGCGCAGCGGGGTGTCGAGGATGTAGTTGGCCTGGGTCTCCGACAGCTCGAAGACCTCCGTCAGGCGCTCGCGGGCCTGGGCGGAGTTGTCGGAGGAGCGGATGACCTGGATGACCTCGTCGATGTTGAGCAGGGCGACGATGAGGCCCTCGACGAGGTGCAGCCGCTCCTCGCGCCTGCGCCTGCGGTACAGGGAGCGGCGGCGGACCACGTCGATGCGGTGGTCGACGTAGACCTGGAGCAGCTCGCGCAGGCCCAGCGTGCGCGGCTCGCCGTCGACCAGGGCGACGTTGTTGATGCCGAAGGTCTCCTCCATCGGCGTGAGCCGGTAGAGCTCCTCCAGCACGGCCTCGGGGATGAAGCCGTTCTTGATCTCGATGACCAGGCTCAGGCCCTTGTGCCGGTCGCTGAGGTCCTTGAGGTCGGAGATGCCCTGGAGCTTCTTGGCGGTGACCAGCTCCCTGATCTTGGTGACCACGCGCTCGGGGCCGACGTTGAAGGGCAGCTCGGTGACGACGATGCCCTTGCGGCGGGGGCTGACCTGCTCGACGGCGCACTTGGCGCGCATCCGGAAGGTGCCCCGGCCCTTGGCGTACGCGTCGCGGATGCCGTCGAGGCCGATGATCGTGCCGCCGGTGGGCAGGTCGGGGCCGGGGACGAACCGCATCAGGTCGTCGAGCGTCGCGTCGGGCTTCTTGATCAGATGGCGGGCCGCGGCGACGACCTCGACGAGGTTGTGCGGCGCCATGTTGGTGGCCATCCCGACCGCGATGCCGGTCGCCCCGTTGACCAGCAGGTTGGGGAAGGCCGACGGCATGACCGTGGGCTCGGTCTCCTGGCCGTCGTAGTTGGGCTTGAAGTCGACCGTGTCCTCGTCGATCGACTGGACCACGGCCATCGCCGCCGAGGCCAGCCGGGCCTCGGTGTAGCGCATCGCGGCGGGCAGGTCGTCGGGGGAGCCGAAGTTGCCGTGCCCGTCGATGAGCGGCAGGCGCATCGAGAACGGCTGGGCCATGCGGACCAGCGCGTCGTAGATGGCGGTGTCGCCGTGCGGGTGGAGCTTGCCCATCACGTCGCCGACGACGCGCGACGACTTGACGTGGCCCCGGTCGGGCCGCAGGCCCATCTCGCTCATCGAGTAGAGGATGCGGCGCTGGACCGGCTTGAGGCCGTCCCTGGCGTCCGGCAGCGCACGCTGATAGATCACCGAATATGCGTATTCGAGGAAGCTGGTGCGCATCTCGGTGGAAACGTCGATGTCGACGATCCGCTCCTCGAAGCCCTCGTCGGTCGGGGGTGTGGTCGTCCGTCGAGCCATCTGATTTCCTGCGCGCGCGCCCCGGCCGTCAGGCCGGGGGGAGGCGCATCCTCCTTCTGTCTTCGTGGTCCAACCGTTGGCGCCGGCTCCCCGGGGAGCCTTGGCCGGGATGTCCGGTGGGAGGCCGGTGACGGGGGCGACCGGGCATCATACCGAGACTCGATACCATACCCAGCCCATCCGACACTTCCGGGTCTTCCCCGGCCTGCCCGCGGGTGCTGCCGCCGTTACGGCGTCGTGCCGGGGGCGGCCGATGTGCCGGGGAGGCCCCGGGTCCTGGGGCCCGCTCCCGGCCAGGGGCCGGGGGTCTCACCCTCGTACTCGTCGCCGGGCACGTTCACCCTGGTGTCGTAGACCCTGAAGCCGCGCGCCTTGTAGTTGGCGAGCGCCACCGGGCTGTCGAGGGAGCAGGTGTGCAGCCACACCCGCCGGGTCACCTCCCGCTCCGGCTGCCGGTCGGCCAGGTCCCAGGCCCTGGCAGCGCCGATCTCCAGGAGGTGACCGCCGATGCCCTTGCCGATCGCCCACGCCAGGAGACCGAAGGAGGCGATCTCGACGGTCCCGCCGTCCTGGGGGACGAGCTCGACGTAGCCCGCGGGGGTGCCGCGGTGGTAGGCCACCCAGGTCTCCACGCCGCCGGCCAGCCAGTCCGCCCACTCGTTCCAGGTCCACGGCAGCTTGTTGGTCCAGTGCCAGTCTCCGCCGACGGCCGTGAGGAGGAACCGGTTGAACTCGGGCGAGGGCAGCTCGGCGCGCACGACGTCGACCTCGACCGACGGCGGCTTGGCGGGCAACAGGTCCGAGCGTGAGGTCTGTTCGAGGTACCAGGTGGTGACGTCCATAGTGGATGCATCAAATCACGGCTCGGAGCCCGTCAGGTCCCCAGCTCCCGGCACCGTGGGTCCGGTGGCGCCGGTGGAACGGGCCGCGGCCCCCCGGCGGCGCCTCACGGAGTCCCGCCGCGCACCCCCGGGCACCCCTCGCGCACCTTCCGTGCCCCCGCCCGCCCCCGCCCGTCCCCCGGGCGCCCTCCTGGCGCCCGGAGGCCCGCCGATCACTCCTCCCGGCTCCCGCCCGGTACGGCCCTCGCCGGGTCCCGTTCCCCTCTCGGGTACGGCATGTGCCGCCCGTGTGTGCCGTACCGGGGGAAAACAGTCGGCGAGACCTGGTACCAATGACCGGGTGAGCGAAGAGCTGATGCTGCGCGAAGAGGCCGAGAAGCGGCTGCGGGCGCTCGCCGGGGAGCACGCCCGGCTGCGCGAGGACCAGTGGGCGGCGATCAAGGCGCTGGTCATGGACCGGCGCCGGGTGCTCGTGGTGCAGCGCACCGGCTGGGGCAAGTCGGCGGTCTACTTCATCGCCACCGCGCTCCTGCGCGAGCTGGGCGAGGGGCCGACCGTCATCGTGTCGCCGCTGCTGGCCCTGATGCGCAACCAGATCGCCGCCGCCGAGCGCGCCGGGATCACCGCGGTCACGGTCAACTCGGCCAACCCCGAGGAGTGGGAGCAGGTCTACAACCAGGTCGCCGAGGGCGAGGTCGACGTGCTGCTCGTCAGCCCCGAGCGGCTCAACAACCCCGACTTCCGCGACCACGTGCTGCCCGAGCTGGCCGAGAGCGCGGGCCTGATCGTGGTCGACGAGGCGCACTGCATCTCCGACTGGGGCCACGACTTCCGCCCCGACTACCGGCGGCTGCGCACGCTGTTCGAGGAGCTCACCGAGGGCGTGCCGATCCTCGCGACCACCGCCACGGCCAACGCCAGGGTCACCCGCGACGTCGCGGAGCAGATGGGCGAGGAGACGCTCGTGCTGCGCGGCGCGCTGGAGCGCGACAGCCTCCACCTCGGGGTCGTGCGCCTGCGCGGCGCCGAGCAGCGCCTGGCCTGGCTCGCCCGCACGCTGCACGAGCTCCCCGGCTCCGGCATCGTCTACACGCTCACCGTGGCCGCCGCCCAGGAGATCGCCGCCTACCTGCGCGAGCAGGGCCACGAGGTGATCGCCTACTCCGGGCAGACCGAGCAGGCCGAGCGGCTCGCCGCCGAGCAGGCACTGCTCGACAACAAGATCAAGGCACTGGTCGCGACCTCCGCCCTCGGCATGGGCTACGACAAGCCCGACCTCGGCTTCGTGGTGCACGTCGGCGCGCCCCAGTCCCCGGTGGCCTACTACCAGCAGGTCGGCCGCGCGGGCCGAGGGGTGGAGCGGGCCGAGGTGATCCTGCTGCCCGGCGCGGAGGACCGCGACATCTGGGCCTACTTCGCCTCGCTCGCCTTTCCTCCCGAGCCCGTCGTGCGCTCCGTGCTGGCCGCGCTGGAGGAGGGCGGCGTGATGTCCACGGCAGCCCTGGAGAACCGGGTGGACCTCAGCCGCAGCCGCCTGGAGACCATGCTGAAGGTCCTCGACGTCGACGGCGCGGTGCGCCGGGTCAAGGGCGGCTGGGAGTCCACCGGCGAGCCCTGGGGCTACGACGCCCCGCGCTACGCCAGGGTCGCCGCCGAGCGCGAGGCCGAGCAGCGGGCCATGCTCGAATACCTCGACACCACCGGCTGCCGAGAGGAGTTCCTGCGCCGCCGCCTCGACGACGACACCGCCTCGCCCTGCGGCCGCTGTGACAACTGCACCGGCGTCCACCGCTCGCCCGAGGTGGACGAGCAGGCCGTACGCTCGGCCGCCGACCGGCTCCAGCGGCCCGGCGTGGACGTCGAGGCGCGCAAGCAGTGGCCGACCGGGCTGGCCGACCTCAAGGGCCGGATCAGGCCGGAGCTGGGCGCCGAGCCCGGCCGGGCGCTGGGCAGGCTCACCGACATCGGCTGGGGCAACCGCCTGCGCGGCCTGCTCGCCGACGGCGCCGCCGACGGGCCGGTCCCCGACGACGTCTTCGCCGCCGTGATCAAGGTGTTGTCGTCCTGGGAGTGGGCCCAGCGTCCGGTGGGCGTCGTCGCGGTGCCCTCGGGCAGCCGCCCCCAGCTCGTCCGCAGCCTCGCCGAGCGGCTGGCCCAGGTGGGGCGCCTGTCCTACCTGGGCGACCTCGGTTACCGGTCGGGCCCGCCCGGACGGCAGTTCAACAGCGCGCAGCGGGTCCAGGCGATCAGGGGCACCCTCGCCATGCCCGCCGCCCTGGGCCCGGCCGTCGCCGGGGCCGGGGGCCCGGTCCTGCTCGTCGACGACCTGGTCGACACCGGCTGGACGATGACGCTGGGAGCCGCCATGCTCCGCCACGCCGGCGCCCCCGCGGTGTTGCCCCTCGCCCTCGCGGTCACCAGTTAGTGCTTTGACCGGAAACGATCACCGGGTGGGCGCGGCTCTCAGGAAAGGCCGAGGTCGACGTAGTCGTAGTCGGAGAAGGCATGGCTGACGTGCACGTTCGTCAGGCGCTTGCCGCGGAGCAGGACCCGGGTGTCCCACTGGACGGGCAGCACGAGGGCCTGTTCCATGACCGTGCGGTCGACCCGCGCCCACAGCTCCTCGCGCCGGCCGGCGTCGAGCTCGGCGCCGGCCTGGTCGATGAGGTGGTCGGCCTCGGGCAGGCGCACGCTCACGTTGAACGACAGGCCGTCCTCCAGGATCTCCCGGCTGTCGGCCAGGTACGGCAGGTAGCTGGCGCCCTCCGGCCAGTCGGCGGTCCAGGCCCGGATGGACAGGCCGATCTTCTCCTTCCTCAGATAGGAGGGGCTGCCGCCGTGCTGGGCCGTGTGCTCGGCCTGGGACATGCCCCTGAGCGTGAGCCGGATCCCGACACGTCCCAGGGCGGCCTTCAGGGCCTCGGCGGCCTTCCGCTCGGCGGGCTGCCCGGCCCGGAAGACGATCGTGGCCGCGAAGCCGCCGGGCCGCCCGCACGCGGCCAGCTGCCCGCGAGCCGCGGCCACGTCACCCTTGCCGGTCTGGTACAGGTTCAGCGGGCGGTGCCCGGAGATGGTCGGGGGGAGCAGCCCGGTGGCGATCGTGCCCGCGCGCAGGCCGCGGCCGTAGGCGTCGCGCAGGGCCTCCCGGTCCGCCGCGGCGAACACGGCCCTGCGGCAGGCCACGTTGTCGAAGGGCAGCACCTGCGGGTTGATCGCGACGTACCGCAGCCAGCCGATCGTGGGCGCGTCGGCCCGCGCCCTGAGCGCGGGATCGGCCGCGATCCGCTCGGGCAGGCTCGCGCTCGCGCCCGAGTCGAGGTCCAGGTCGAGGTCGCCGGAGACGAGGCCCTTGTCGACGGCGCCCTGGTCCATGTCGAAGGTGATCTCGTAGCGGTCGGGGAGCGCCCGGCGGTTCGGGTCGGTCGCCGGCGACCAGTGCGGGTTGCGGACCAGGACGAGCCGCTTGCCCCGCTCCGCGCTCTCGAACATGTAGGGGCCCGAGGAGAGCACGTGCTTCTCGTACGCCGCGCCGGTGTCCTTCGCCTCGGGGACCGGCATGGTCTGGGGGACCTGGGCGACGTGGTCGAACGCCCCGTGGGGCTTTCTGAGGTGGAACACGACGGTCCGGTCGTCCGGTGTCCGGATCGCCCCGTCGGTGTCGGCCTTCGGCGACGCGAAGTAGCCCCGGTAGCCCGAGGGCAGGTTCAGCAGCTCCTCGAAGTGGTACGGGCCCCGGCTGAGCGTGTCCTTGCCGATCGCGCGCAGCACGGCGTGCTTGACGTCCGCGGCGACGATCGGCGTGCCGTTCTCGTACTTCAGGCCCTCCCTGAGCCGGTACGTCCACGTCCTGCCCCCGTCGCTGGGCACGCCGGGGCCCTCCGCCAGGTCGCCCACGAGTTCCCGGCTCCCTGCGCCGGGAGCGGGCCGGTACATCGTCAGCGAGCGTCCGTAGAGCCGCGCGACGTTCCACAGCGAGGGGTAGTAGGTGTTGCCCGGGTCGAAGGAGTCGGCGACGAACCCGGCGCCGAACCGCATCGTCCCGCCCCTGCGTGCCGAGGGGTTGACGACCGAGGCCGAGGCCGCGTCGAAGCCGGTCGGGGCCGGCTTCGGCGTCACCCGCGAGACGGCGTCGGGCTCACCGGACGGCAGGACCAGCCAGGTGACGACGCCCAGCACGCAGGCGGCCGCCAGGGCCGAGGCGGCGAGCAGGATCCTACGGTGTCCCGCCGCGCCGGCGAGCCGGGCGAGCGGGGCGAGCGGGCCGGGTGACGGCGAGGAGAACCCGGTGGAAGGCGTCGCGGGAGACGGCGCCCCTGACGGCGCCCCTGACGGGACGGAGGGCCGGGCCGGGACCGGCGCGCGGCCTGGCGGGGGAGGATCCGGCGCCGGGAACGCGGCGGAGGGCCGGGCCGTTTCCGGCGCGCGGGGCGGCGGGGGAGACGCGGGGGGCGGGAACGTTCCGGAGACCGGCGCGGGACCGCCGGCCGCGTTCAGCAGCATGTCCAGCACGTCGGCAGAGCCGGGCCGGGAGCGGGGATCCTTGGTGAGGGCCGCGCCCAGCAGCGGGCGCAGCGACTCCGGCACGCCGGACAGGTCCGGTTCCGCGATGAGGATGCGGCGCATCACCACGGCCAGGTTGCCCAGCCCGAACGGCGGCTGCCCGGTCGCCGCGAACACCATGGTCCCGGCCCAGGCGAACACGTCGCCCGCCGGTCCGACCTCCTGCTCGTGGAACTGCTCGGGCGCCATGTAGGCGGGCGTGCCGACCAGGTCCGTGGTCAGGCTGTACGCGGCGTCCAGGGCTCTGGCGATGCCGAAGTCGATGACGCGGGGGCCGTCGGGGCCGAGCAGGACGTTGCTGGGCTTGAGGTCGCGGTGCACGATCCCGGCACGGTGGATCGCGGCCAGCGCGGTGGCGGTGGCGACGGCCAGCCTGACCAGCGCGTACTCATCGCGCGGACCATCCCTGGACACCACCTGCTGCAGCGACTCGCCGTCGACGTACTCGCTCAGGATGTACGGCCGGTCGCCGGTGGCGTCGGCCTGCAGCACCCGGGCGGTGCAGAACGGGGCGACCCGCCGGGCGGCGTCGGCCTCCCGCTGGAAGCGCCGCTTGGCGTGCGCGTCGTCGGAGAGCCTGGCGTGCAGCACCTTGAGCGCGACGCGTTCTCCCTCGGGGGTGCGCGCCAGGTAGACCACGCCCTGGCCGCCCTCGCCGAGGAATCCGACCAGCCGGTGCGGGCCGATCAGCTCCGGGTCACCCGGCCGCAGGGGGCGGGGCTCCGGCATGCGTCACTCCAGGGGGTCGCCGCGAACGTGGTCCGGCCACAGTATTGGATCTCCGGCTGGAGCGGAAAATCCTGGAACGCGCCTCGTGCGGACGAGTCAGAGGCGGGGGCGGGCGCCCAGGTGCGAGATGGCCCGGGAGGCCAGGTGGCAGCCGGAGGCGAGGGCCTCGGCCGGGGGCTTGCCGCCGAGCCAGGCGGGCAGGAAGCCGGCGGTGAAGGCGTCACCGGCACCGGTGCCGTCGACCACGCGCTCCACGGACTCGGCGGGAACCTTGATCGGGTCGGGGCGGTTGTTGGCGTACCAGAGCGCGCCCTCGTCGCGGAGCTTCACGACGACCTGGGGGAACCAGGCGGTGAGGACCTTGGCGGCGGCGGCGGGGTCGTCGCGGCCGGTGAGGACCTTGGCCTGGTCGGCGTTGGCGAACAGCAGCTTGGCGCTCTGCGTCCACTCCAGGAACGGCTCGGCGCCGGTGCGCTCCAGGGGGGCGGAGGAGGAGCAGTCGACCGAGACGGACATCCCCGCGCGGCGGGCCATCTCCAGGGCGGCCATGCCGGCGTCGCGGGAGCCCTCGTTGATCAGGGTGTAGCCGGACAGGTGCAGGTGCCCGCCCTGGGAGAACAGGTCGCGGGGCAGGTCCTCGGGGGACAGGGCCGCGTTCGCGCCGGGGTCGGACAGCATGGTGCGCTCGCCCTTGTGGGTGACGAGCACCACGCAGGTGCCGGTCGGGCGCTCGGGATCCATGACGAGGCGGGCGTCGACGCCGTAGCCCATCAGCTCCATGTCGCGGTTACGGCCCGTGATGTCGGCGCCGCGCCGGCCGATGAAGGCGACCTCGGTGCCCTCGACGGCGAGCCAGGAGGCGATGTTGGCACCCGAACCACCGCCGTGCATGGTGACGATCGCCGGTGTGTCGCTGGCCCTGGCCAGCGGGTAGCGAGCCCGCGCGACCGCGTCGGTCATGAGATCGCCCACCACGACCACCCGCGTCATGATGTCACCACCTTGCTGCCTTCGATGCCGACGTGCCTCTAGACATGCTTCAAGCCATACCTCTGGTCGTGCCTCTAACCGCGAAAAACTTAACAGCTTCCGGCCAGCGTATGGGGTCTTGACCGGACACCGGACCACAGTCGATGCACAAGCGTTGCGTGAATCCGTCCGGGTGGTCTGCCATATGAGATTCGCGTCTACTCTCGGGACTGTGGAGGCTGCTCAGTATCCCGCTCACTGGGAGGCGGACGTCGTCCTGTCGGACGGCGGCACCGCTCACGTACGCCCGATTCGGCCCGCCGACGCCGACCGGTTGCGTTCCTTCTACGGCCGGCTGTCCGACGAGTCGATCTACTTCCGCTTCTTCGGTCCCCGGCCGCGGCTGTCGGAGCGGGAGATCACCTGGTTCACCAACGTCGACTACGAGAGCCGGGTGGCGTTGATCGCCACGATCGGCACCGAGATGGTGGCGGTCATCCGCTACGACCGGATCGAGCCCGGCGAGGCCGAGGTCGCCTTCCTCGTCGAGGACGCCCACCAGGGCCGGGGGGTCGCCTCGGTGCTCCTCGAGCACCTGGCCGCCACCGCCAGGGAGCAGGGGATCGCGCGTTTCGTCGCCGACGTCCTGCCCGCCAACCAGAAGATGATGGCGGTGCTCAAGCAGGTCGGCTACACCGCGCAGAGCCGCTTCGCCGACGGCGTGGTCAGGATGACCCTCGACCTCACCCCGACCGAGACCGCCCAGGAGGTGACCACCGCCCGCGAGCACCGCGCCGAGTCCCGTTCCATCGAACGGCTGCTCTCCCCGGGTTCGGTGGCGGTCGTGGGAGCGGGCCGCGAGCCGGGCGGCGTCGGCCAGACCGTGCTGCGCAACCTGCTCGGCGCCGACTTCGCCGGCCCTGTCTACCCCGTGCACCGCGAGGCGCGCTCCCTCGCGGGGGTGCGGGCCTACCCGAGCGTGACGGCCATCGACGGCGAGGTGGACCTCGCCGTGCTCGCCGTACCCGCCGACGGGGTGATCGAGGTGGTCAAGGAGTGCGCGGAGAAGGGCGTGCGCGGACTGATCGTGGTCTCCTCCGGGTTCGGCGAGACCGGCCCCGAGGGCCGGGCCAGGCAGGACGAGCTGGCGCGCATCGCCCGCGCGTACGGTCTGCGGGTCGTCGGCCCCAACTGCCTCGGCATCGCCAACACCGACCCCGCGGTACGGCTGAACGCCACCCTCGCCGCGACCCTCCCGGGGCTCGGCCGGGTCGGCTTCTTCAGCCAGTCGGGCGCCCTGGGCACCGCGCTGCTGCAGCGGGTGGCCCAGCGCGGCATGGGCATCTCCTCGTTCGTCTCGGCGGGCAACCGCGCCGACGTGTCGGGCAACGACCTGCTCCAGTACTGGGAGGAGGACCCGCGGACCGACGTGATCCTGCTCTACCTGGAGTCGCTGGGAAACCCCCGCAAGTTCGCCCGTCTCGCGCGGCGCATCTCGCGCCGCAAGCCGATCGTGGTCGTCAAGAGCGGCGGCACCACCCAGGACGTGCCCACCGGCCACGCCGCGCCCGTGCTCGGCCTGCCCGACACCGCGCTCAGCGCGCTGTTCGAGCAGGCGGGGGTGATCAGGGTCGACGACCTGATCCAGCAGTTCGACGTGGCGCAGCTGCTGGCCTACCAGCCGCTGCCGGCCGGGTCCAGGGTCGGGCTGGTCAGCAACTCCGACGCGATGGCGCTCCTCGCGGCCGACGCCTGCGTGCGGGTGGGCCTGGAGCCGAGCCCGCCGGTCAACCTCGGCGCGCGGGCCTGCGCGCAGGAGTTCGGCGCGGCCCTGACCTCGGTGATCCCGGACGTGGACGCCGTGGTCGCGATCTACATGCCGCCCCTTCCCGGCGACGGCGCGGAGGTCGCCGCCGAGCTGCTGCGCGCCTCCCGCGACTGCGGCAAGCCGGTGCTGGCCTCCTTCGAGGGCAGGATCGGCATGCTCGACGAGCTGCGGGTCGGCGCCGTACCCGGGCGGGGCTCCATCCCCTCGTACGCGGCGCCCGAGGAGGCGGTCCGCGCGCTCGCCCACGTCGTGCGGCACGCGCGCTGGCTGGAGCGGCCCGCGGGACTGCCCGAGGAGATCGAGGGCGTCGACACCGGCGCCGCGCGCGACCTTGTGCTCGCGACGCTCGGGGACGCCCCGGCCGAGATCGACGCCTCGCAGCTGCTCGCCCATTACGGGGTGGAGGTCTGGCCGTCGGAGACGGTGGGGTCGCCGGAGGAGGCCGTCGAGGCGGCGTCGAGGCTCGGCTGGCCGGTCGTGCTGAAGGCGGCGGGCCCCGAGGCGGCCATGCGCGCCGGGACCGTGCGGCTGGGGCTGTCCGGGCCCGACGGGGTGCGCGACGCCTACGCCGACCTGACGCGCCAGCTCGAACCGGAGGCCGTGCTCGCGGTGCAGCGCATGGCCCCCCAGCCCGCGGTGCCGACGGTGGCCGGGGTGATGGACGACCCGGCCTTCGGCGCGGTGGTCTCCTTCGGGCTCGGCGAGATCACCGCGAGGCTGCTGCGCGACGAGGCGTACCGGCTGGCCCCGCTGACCCGCGAGGACGCCGCGGCGCTGGTGAGGTCGCCGCGTGCCGCGCCCCTCCTCCTCGGCGAGTACGGCTACCCGCCGGTCGCCGTCGAGGCCCTGGAGGAGCTGCTGATCCGGCTCGGGCGGCTGGCGGACGACCTCCCCGAGGTGGCGCGGCTTACCCTCGACCCGGTGCTGGTGGGGGAGTCCGGGGTGATCGTGCTGGGCGCCCGAGCCGTGCTCCGCAGCCACGAGGGCCCGCGCCCCGACGGCGGTCCCCGGCGCCTCGGCTAGGCGGTCCCGTGCGGATCGCCGGTCCGGGTGTGCCGTTGATCCGGTTCCGGCCCGCCCGATGGTCCGAGCGATGGTCCGCCCGATGGTGCGAGCGATGGTCCGAGCGAGACCTCCTATCCCGTCCGCCGGGGCGCGGGGACGACCTGGACCGTGCTGGCGACGGTGGCGGGCGCGGGACCGGTCTCCATCGCGGTTTCCGTGCTCGTGCCTGTCGCCGCGCTGGGATCGACCACGTCCATGCCGGCCCGGACGGCGTGGACGGCTCTGCCGGACGCGGTCAGCGTCCCCGAGGCGTTCCGCGACACGGCCACGCCGACCGTGATCCGGGGAAGCTGGAACCCAGGGGCGACCAGGCCGCGCGTGCCGCAGCCGACGATCCCGGCCGTGATCCGGCACCTCCAGCCCGTGCCCGAGGCGCTCACCGGGGTCAGGCCGGAGGGGAAGTGGTAGGCGACCTCGGTCGGACGGGTGATCCCGGCGGAGCCGGGGGCCGCGGTGACGTCGATGGAGAACGTGCCCGTGCCGCCCGCCTCGAACGGGCCGTCGTGAACCGTGGTGAGGATCAGGTCGCCGGGGAGGTCCGCCGAGGTGGGCGGGCCCACGGCGGTCGCCGCCGCGGCCGTCATGGCGGCCGTCACGACGGTCACCGGGACGGCCGCCACGAGGCGGGAGAGGCCGGTCCGCCACGCGGGCCGGGCCCGTTGTGGCGAATCCGGCCGTGTCCCTCCGGCCCCTCCGGCCCCTCCGGCCCGCCTCGCTGAATCCGGACCTTCACCGGACATATTCTCTCGCCCCCGATTCCGGTAGGAATTCACCGTTTCCGATTTCGGTGCGGTGAAAAGCATTCCCAGATATGTAGAACAAGGCGGAGAATGCGGAGAATCGCCCGTTACCGCTCCCCGGACGTACGCGCACGCCACCGCTATCGCTCCCGATAACCCCGACGGGATCGCGCCAAACCGATCGGAGGGTAAAGCCGCGGGCGGGAACGGGCTCCCGGCGGTTCCCGGATCGCTCCGGCGACGCTTTTCCGGCCGGAGAAGCCGGCGGCGGGCCGCATCACGATTTGCACCGCGGGCCGAAGCTCGCGCGCTCCCGGTGAAAGCGCTGCCCCGGACAGGGCAGGATGGACCCATGAGGGAAACCCGACTCTCGTCCGCCGGCCTGCGCGACGCCATCGACCGCAGTGGCTACTATCCCGACCTGGTCGCCGACGCGGTCGAGTCCGCGCTCGGCAAGGAGCAGGTCGACGCCTACGTCGTGCACCACGAGGCCACCTTCGACCCGGCCATGGAGGTGCGCAGGCACGTCACCGTGCTGGTGCTCTCCCCCACCCGGCTGCTCGTCTGCCACACCGACGAGCACCCGCCGGTGGAGGGGGTGTCGGCGTCCCACGCCTCCACGACCACCGAGGCCGTGCGCCTCAGCCGGATCCAGTCGGTCGCGGTCACCCGGGTCGTCCCCGACCCCGCCTCCTACGTACCGGGAGTGCCGCCCACGGAGGTCACGCTCACCATCGGCTGGGGGGCCATCTCCCACGTCGACCTGGAGCCGGCCACCTGCGGCGACGAGAACTGCGAGGCCGACCACGGATACACCGGCGCCATCACGGCCGACGACCTCTCCCTGCGGGTGAGCGAGGCGGCCGACGGGCCGGAGGCCGTCTCCCACGTGCTGGCCTTCGCCAAGGCACTGTCGGAGGCCACCGCCCGCACCGCCTCGTGAGCCGCCCCGTGAACCCCCTGGTCCCCGCGTACGGGACGGCCTCGCTCGCGGACCTGTCCTCCTCGCTGCTCGCCGCGGTCGGGGTGGGCGGCGACAACCCGCTGGACCTCGCCCCGGCCGGGCGGGTCCTGCTGTTCCTCGTCGACGGCATGGGCGCCGAGCTGCTCCGCGCCCACCCCGAGGTCGCGCCGTTCCTGTCCTCCCTGTCCGACGGGGTGTCCGGCAGGGTGCTCACCGCGGGCTTCCCCGCCACGACCGTGACCAGCCTGGGCACCCTCGGCACGGGCATGCCGCCGGGCGGGCACGGCATGCTCGGCTACCAGCTCGCCGTGCCCGGCACCGGATACATGCTCAACTGCCTGCGCTGGACCGCCCCGGGCCCCTCTGTCGAGCCAGGGGAGTGGCAGCCGGCCCCGACCGTCTACGAGCGCGCGGCGGCGGCCGGCGTCCCGGTCAGCTACGTCGGCCCGGCCAAGTTCGAGACCACCGGTTTCAACAAGGCCGTCTACCGGGGCGTGCGCTTCGTCGGGGCCGACGAGGTCGACGACCGGATCGCCGGGGTCCGCCACGCGCTGGCCGAGCCCCGGGCCCACGTCTCCGTCTACTACGGCGACCTCGACTCCACCGGCCACATCACCGGCTGGGGCTCCCCGGCCTGGCTCGACCAGCTCGCCCTGGTCGACCGGATGGCCGAGCGGCTGGCGGAGACGCTCCCGCCGAACTCGGCGATGTACGTCACCGCCGACCACGGCATGATCAACGTCACCGACCGCGTCGACGTCGACGCCCTCCCCGAGCTGCGCGAGGGCGTCACCCTGCTCGGCGGGGAGGCCAGGGCCCGCCACCTCTACACCGCCCCCGGCGCCTCGGCGGCGGTCCTCGGCACCTGGCGCGACGTCCTCGCCGGAAAGGCGTGGGTGGTGTCCCGGGAGGAGGCGGTCGAATCCGGCTGGTTCGGGCCGGAGATCCGTCCGGAATGGCTGCCCAGGATCGGCGACGTCCTCGCGGTGCCGTACACCGACTGCGCCGTCGTCGCCTCGGTCGCCGAGCCGCACGAGGCGGGGTTCCTCGGCTGCCACGGCTCGCTGACACCCGCCGAGCAGTACGTTCCCCTTCTGGAGGTAAGCACCCGATGAGCCCGCTGATCACCCCCGCCGAGCTGGAGGGCATGACCGGGGTCAGCGTCCTCGACGTGCGCTGGAAGCTCGCCGTCCTGCCCACGGGACCGGCCGGGATCGACTCCTACCGCGAGGGGCACATCCCCGGCGCGGTCTTCTGCGACCTGGAGACCGACCTCGCGGCCCACCCCGGGCAGGGAGGCGAGGGCGGCCGCCACCCGCTGCCCTCGGCCGAGGCGTTCCAGGAGGCGATGCGCCGGCTCGGCGTGTCCGGTTCCCGGACCGTCGTCGTCTACGACGGCGCCGACTCCACCGCGGCCGCCGCCCGCGCCTGGTGGCTCCTGCGCTACTTCGGCCACCCCGACGTGCGGGTCCTCGACGGCGGCCTGCGCGCCTGGGTCTCCGAGGGACTGCCGGTCTCCGCCGAGGAGCGCAGCCCCGAGCCCGGCGACTTCGAGGCGCGGCCGGGCGGGATGCCGGTGCTCGAGGCCACAGGGGCCGGCGAGCTCGCCGCCGACGGGGTGCTGCTCGACGCCCGCGCGGCCGAGCGCTACCGGGGCGAGGTCGAGCCGATCGACCCGGTCGCCGGGCACATCCCGGGCGCGGTCAGCGCCCCCACCGGCGAGAACGTCGACCCCTCCGGCCGCTTCCACCTGCCCGACTTCCTGCGCGAACGCTTCAACACCCTGGGCGTCGTCCCCGGAGTGGAGGTCGGCGCCTACTGCGGATCCGGCGTGACGGCCGCGCACGAGGTGCTGGCCCTGGAGGTGGCGGGCATCCCGGCCGCGCTCTACGTCGGGTCGTGGTCGGACTGGGTGACCGACTCCTCCCGGCCGGTCGCCACCGGCTGACCGCCCCGGGCGATCGGCCCCTTCCGATCGGCCGCCACCGGCTGACCGCCCCGGGTGACCGGATCCCGCGGGCCGGTCGCCACCGGCCGGTCCCCGCACCCGAAGCAGACGAAGCCCGCCACGCCGGTCTTCCCGCTCGCGACGGCCAGCGCCCGCGCGGGCGGGTCACCGGCGGCCAGCGCCCGGTGGAAGGCGGTCATCAGCGTCAGCGTCTCCTCGTCGCGCACCGGCACCAGGCTGGCCACCACGCAGCGCGTCCCCAGCGACAGGAACGTGCCCGCCAGCCCCAGGGGCGCCCCGTCCGCGGGGGCGTGCGCCATCCCCGCGTCGCAGGCGGACAGCACCACCAGCGCGGGCGGGGTGCGCAGCCGCAGCAGGTCGTACGCCATCAGCGGGCCGTCGTCGAGATCGATGCTCGACAGCAGCGGGCTGCGCGGGGAGAACATCCCGTGCGCGGCCAGGTGGGCCACGTCGGCCCGCTCCAGCGCCGCCATCACCTCCGCCCGCCGGGCCGACACCCGCTCGGTCCCCGGATGGCACTCGCCGACCATGCGGGCCTCGGCCTCCGCGTACCGCAGCCCCGGTCCCGCCACCACCACCGGCACCGCCGCCCCCCGCCCGTCCCGTACGGCCGGCACCCGCGACCCGGCCAGCCAGGCGGCGGCACTGGCCGCCACGGTCACCGGCCGGTGGGCGTTCATCGGCAGCAGCGGCCAGGGCAGGGTGTGCAGCGTCCCCGTCGGCACGATCACCAGCGGCCGGCCGCCCAGCCGGTCACGCAGCGAGCCGAAGAGGAGCCGCTCCAGCTCCGCGGCCTCCGCGCCGGGCTCGGGGGCGCTCCCGTCGAGCAGGTGAGTCCTGCGCAGCCCGTACCGGAGGCGGACGGTGGCCTCGGCGACGGCGGCGAGCGGTCCGAGGCGGCGTAGCGTCACGCGGTCCCGGGCGACCACGACAGCCACCAGATCACCCTCGTGGCGGACGAACTCCACCAGGACCGACTCCCCGAGCGCCGCCCGCAGCGCGGCCAGGCCGGGCGCGAGCGGCCGGCCGGCACCCCCGGTGACCGCCCGCCACCGCTCGGCCCAGGCCAGGACCGCGCGGCCCCGCCCGGTCCGCATCGCCAGGGCCAGCCCGAACCCGGCCAGCGGCTCACCGGCCCTGGCGGCGTGCGCGCGTACCGCCGGATCCTCGAACGTCCTCGTCCCGGCGCCCACCTCCGCCAGCCCGGCCAGCACCGCGGCGAACGCCCCTCTCCGGTCTCCCGCCAGGGACCGTCGCAGCGCCGTCGCCTGGAGGGCGACCACCCCGCGGCCCGAGCGGGCCAGGAGGGCCAGCTGGTCCTCGGCGAACGGCCGGTCGCCCAGCCCCAGTGACACCTCGGCGGCGGTGAGCCTGAGCGCCGCCGAGGTGTCCCCGTGCCCGGCGGCGTCGAGGGCGTCGGCGCACGAGAGCATCGCCGCGGGCAGCTCCGCCGAGGGCGGGTCCAGCGCGAGCCGGGCCCGCAGGACGATCTCGTCGGCGACCGGAACCAGCACCGTCCGCCCCTGCGCGGCCAGCTCGCGGGCGGCCAGCTCGGCGCTCTCCCGGGCGCGGCGCGGATCACCTGTGCGCAGCTCGACCCTGGCGAGCAGGAGGAGGGCCTCGGCCAGCGCCGTCCCGGCGCCCGCCGCCGCCAGCTCGGGAACCGCCATCTCCAGCAGCACCCGCGCCTCGCCGGGCAGGTGGGCGCCGACCAGGGCCTCGGCCAGGTCGCAGCGCACCGTCGCCAGCCGTTCCGGGAAACCGACGAGGACGCTTTCCGCGCGCCGGTAGGCGCCGAACGCGGCGGGCAGGTCACCGCGCCGCGCGGCCAGGAACGGCAGGTTCCCCTCGGCGAGCGCGAGAACGTGTTCCAGGCCCGCGTCCCTCGCCAGCTCCGCGCACCGGCTCAGATCGGCCTCCGCCGCCCCGAACTCCCCGAGGAACACCCGGGCGAGCCCGCGGTTCAGCATCGCCCCGGCCAGGAACCTGACGTCGCCGCCGAGGACGGGCACGGCCCGGTCGCAGTGGTCGACGGCCTCGCGGTAGCGGCCGAGCCGCGCCAGGGCCACGGCCCGGTGCACGCCGAGCTTGCCCACCTCGGCCGGGGTCAGGCCGGGCTCGGCGTCCGCGGCGACGGCCAGCGCCTGCTCCGGGTGCCCCAGCTCCGTACGGACGTGGACCAGCGACAGCCGTGCCTGGGCCGCCCGGTGCGGCAGCCCCGCCGAGAGCGCGATCCGCACCGCCCGGCCCAGCCGCTCCTCGGCGAACGGCAGGTCGCCCAGCTCGCGCGCCGCCACCGCCAGCGCCCGGTGCGCCACCGCCTCGGCCTCGCAGTGCCCGCACCCCGCGACCCGGCCCGCGACCGCGCCGCCGTCAGGACCGCTCTCCGAGCCGCGTTCCGGGGCGCCGCCGCCCGGAGAACCACCCGGGCCGGGCCGATCGGCCGCCTCCCGGCAGGACGCGGGAAGCGCGGCGAGCACGGTGCGCGCGAGGGCGAGGGCGCGGGCCGGGTCGCTGCCCGAGAGGTCGACCGCGTGTTCGGCGGCGGCGAGCGCCTCGTCGGAGGTCACCTACGGGCGGATCCGGGTCCAGCTGGTGACCACGGGGCGGCAATCGGGCCGGTGGCACACCACGCTGAACCAGCCCGGCGGCAGGCCGGTGACGGCGAACTGGCCCGTCGCGGACAGCGCGCGTGACTCGGTGAGGTGCAGGGTGCGGATCTCGACCAGCGTGCCCGCCTCGGGGCAGGGGGAGATCTGGCCCGCCAGGTCGACCAGGCCGTCCACGGAGGTGATCTCCAGCTCCACCGTGAGCTCGCCGGCGGTGAACCTCAGCAGCCGGGGTTCCTCGGCGGACCGGACGCCTCGCGGCACGGGCGTGGCCGCGGGGCGGGCCGTGGTGGCGTCGGGCAGCCGCAGGCCGAAGGTCGCGCGGGCGGCGGCCGTCACCCGCGCGGGCACCGGGTCGTTCCCCGAGGCCAGGCGCAGCGCGGCTATCAGGGACTCGTCGTCGATCGCCGCCGGATGTCGCTTCACGGTGTCGCCTCCCGGGCGGTGAGCAGGGTGCGGAGCCGGTTCAGGCAACGGCCCCGGGTGGGGCCGTAACTGCCTCTGGGCATGCCCAGACGCCCGGCCAGCTGGTGGACGCCCGCGTCGGGGGCCGTGGCCATCAGCCGGAACAGCGAGCGGCACGGCTCCTGCATCTCGTCGACGGCCTGCCACAGGCGGCGGCCCTCGTCGGCGCTCAGCACGGCCAGCGCGGGATCGGCGTGGGCGTGCCCGGCGCCGGCCGGGGCGAGGTGCGCGTGCTCGGCGTCGGCGGGGTCGGCGACCAGCCGCTCGCCCCGGTGCCGCCGGCTCAGCAGGGACGCCTCGCGCTTGGCCGTGGTGAACAGCCAGGGGCCGATCCTGTCCGGGTCGCGGATGGTGTGCAGGCTCTCCAGCAGCCGCAGCCAGGTGCCCTGCACCGCGTCGGCGGCGTCGGCCGCGCTCAGGTCGTAGGCGCGCACGGCCGACCACAACAGCCCTTCGAAGCGGGTGACCAGCTCGTCCCAGGCCGCCTGGTCGTCCACCAGGATGGCGTCGATCGTGTGCTGGTCGCTCACCGGCACCTCCGTGACCGCATAGAACACTCTGGGTGTTCGCGTGAAGACTTTGGGTGAGACTTTAGCCGGGCATGGGCACGACGACTCCCAAATCGGGGATCCGCCTGGTCCTGGACGGGTCGAGAACGTGCTTCACGGCCTCCGGGGAGGGCCGGTCCGCGCACGCCGCGGCGATCGCCCCGCTCACCAGGGCGGTGGCGAAGGAGGTCCCGCTCCAGCGCGCGTAGCCCTGGAAGGCGCCGTGTTCGAGGAAGGTGCTGGACAGCCACTCGCCGCGGGCGCACGCGTCCACCCAGGGGCCGTACGCCGAGAACGGGGCCCTCGCCTTCCCCTCCGCGTCCAGCGCTCCGACGGCGATCACCCCGGGTGACGCGGCGGGCCAGAAGGGGCGGTCGGAGGCGGTGTTGCCCGCGCAGGCCACCGTGACCGTACCGGCCAGCCCTTCCAGGGCGGCCTCCACGAGCGGGGAGGGCCGGTCGTCGAAGGTGTGCCCGCCGAAGGACAGGTTGAGCACCCGCGGCGGTTCGGCCCGCAGCCGTCCCAGGACGTGCAGCAGCCCGGCCTCGTCCCCGATCCCGTGGCCGTCCAGCACCCGGAGCGGCCGCAGCCGTGCCGGCGGGGCCGCTCGCAGGACCAGCCCGGCGACGAACGTGCCGTGCCCCGCCTGGAGGTCCAGCTCGCCGTCGCCGTCCGAGTCGGGTATCTCGGCGGACTCCCGTCCCCGTTCCAGGAACCACGGCCTCTCCCGCCACCAGGGGTGCTCCGCCAGGCCGGTGTCGGCCAGCGCCACCGTCACGGCGCTCGCCGAGGGCCCGGCCGGGGCCGGCTCGGGCGCGGGGAGGGCCGCGCTGGGGAAGGGGCGGGAGGCCGGGCCCCCGAAGTAGAGCGGCTGACCCCTCAGGACGTGGTTGGGGGAGGCCCGGACGCCCCGTGCCCGCACCGACGCCACCAGGTCGCAGACGTCCACGCCCGGTGAGAGCCGCACCCGGTAGATTCCCCCGGTCTCGGTGACGGCGTCGGCCCAGCGGGCGGTGACCGCCAGGCCGGAGGCGTCGGTCAGCATCTGGCCTTTCCTGATCAGGGCGGGCGAACCGGGGATGGGTTCGACCCGTTCGATACCGGTATTCATCTGGTCCTCCGGGGGGGGCGATCACCAGTTCGTGGGGTTTCCTTCATTCCCGAGGATGCCCCGGCCAAGTGCCCGCGCCGCAACATCTCGGTATGACCCCCCTCTGGTGCGACGTCACAACCGACGGTAGTCTCTCCTTCAGTCACTTGTGATCATCCTGGTACGAGGCCGTTGGGGAAGGCGCACCTCGTACGAAACGGGAGGTCCGGTGTCTGCTCGTGGCGTGCTTTACGTCCACTCGGCTCAGCCTGCGCTGTGCCCTCATATTGAATGGGCGGTCGCAGGTGTCCTTGGCGTGCCCGTAGACCTGACCTGGACGCCACAGCCCGCCGCGCCCGGTCATGTGCGCGCGCAGGCCGAGTGGGAGGCCCGTGTCGGTACCGCGGCGGCCATCACCTCGTCACTGATGGGCTGGCAGCGGATCCGCTTCGAGATCACCGAGGACGCCTCACCGGGTGCCGACGGGACCCGGCACGCCTACACCCCCTCCCTCGGCGCCTTCACGGCCGTGGTCGGGGCCACCGGCGACATCCTGATCCCGGAGGACCGGCTGCGCTCCGCCATGCTGATGGCCCGCCAGGGCCGCGTGGTGCTCGAGGAGGAGCTCGACCGCCTGCTGGGCAAGCAGTGGGACGCCGAGCTGGAGTCGTTCCGCTACGCGGGCGAGGGCGCTCCGGTCCGCTGGCTGCACGCCGCGGTCTGATCGGGCATGTCCTGCCGGTGCCTTCCGCTTCCTCGCAGGGGACGGCCGGCGCGGACACGGGTTTGGAACGTGCCCGGCGGCCGTTGCGCCGGGACGGGCGCGGCCCGCGGTGACGCCCTCGCGGCCTCGCCGACGCCGTGACCCCCTGTGACCCCCTGTGACCCCCTGTGATCCTTGTGACCCCTTACGCGGACGGCCTCGCGGGCCGCCCGGCCACGATCGTCCCGCTCCGGGGAACGGCGTCGTCACGCGGAGGTCCCTCCCGCCGCGGGGGAAGGGCGCGGGGGAAGGGCACCGGGAGAACGGGTGAGCCCCCGCAGGCGGGACCGGCGGGGGCTCACCGAACGACCGTCAGAAGAGCGTCAGAGAGGGATGTTGCCGTGGGCGCCCCTGGCGGGGGTCGCCTGGGCCAGGACCCTGGCGATGGCGCCCCGGGTCTCCTCGGGCTTGACGACCTCGTCGATCACGCCGAGCTCGATGGCCCGGTCGAGGCCGCCGGCGAGGATCTCGTGCTCCTCGGCGAGCCTGGTCTCCAGGGCGGCGCGCTCCTCCTCGGGAGCGGCCGCGAGCTCGCGGCGCTTGAGGACGCGGACCGCGGCGACCGCGCCCATGACCGCGATCTGGGTCGTCGGCCAGCCGAACACCCTGGTCGCGCCCAGCGAGCGGGAGTTCATCGCGATGTAGGCGCCGCCGTACGCCTTCCTGGTCACCAGGGTGATCCGCGGCACGGAGGCCTCGGCGAAGGCGTGCAGGAGTTTGGCGCCGCGGCGGACCACGCCGTCGTGCTCCTGGCCGACGCCCGGCAGGTAGCCGGGGACGTCCACCAGGACGACCAACGGCACCCCGAAGGCATCGCACATCCGGACGAACCGTGCGGCCTTCTCCGCCGAGGCGGAGTCGAGGCAGCCGCCCAGACGCATCGGGTTGTTGGCCACCACTCCCACGGTCCGGCCCCCGAGGCGGCCCAGGGTGGTGACGACGTTGGGCGCCCACTTGGCGTGCAGCTCCACACCCGGCTCGTCGAGCAGGCCCGTGACGAGCGGCTTCACGTCGTAGGCGCGGCGCACGTTGTCGGGCAGCAGACCGGAGAAGTCGACCTCCTCGACCTCGGCGCGCGCCCGGCCCTGGTGACCGAGGAGCACCGCCAGGCGGCGGGCCTGCACGTAGGCGTCCGTCTCGGTCTTGGTGACCACGTGGACGACGCCGCTTCGCCTGCTGTGCGGCTCGGGACCGCCCAGGGCGGCCATGTCGATCTGCTCGCCGGTGACGCTGCGGACCACGTCGGGGCCGGTGACGAAGATGCGTCCCTCGTCGGCCAGGATCACGATGTCGGTCAGCGCCGGGCCGTACGCGGCACCGCCGGCGGCGGGACCGACGACCACGGACAGCTGCGGGACCACGCCGGAGGCGCGGGTCATCGCGGCGAAGACGCGGCCGACCGCGTGCAGCGACTCCACGCCCTCGGCGAGGCGGGCGCCGCCGGAGTGCCAGACGCCGATGACGGGAACCCGCTCGCGGACCGCGACGTCGTAGGCGTGCACGATGTGCTCGCACCCCTCGCTGCCCATCGCACCGCCCTGGACGCGGGCGTCGCTGACGAACGCGACGACCGGCACACCCTCCACGCGGCCCGTCGCGGCGAGGATGCCGCTGCGGTCGACCGGCGAGATCAGACGCGGCGAGCCCTCGTCGAGCAGGGCGGAGAGACGCACCTGGGGATCACGGGGATCGAGAGGCTCCTGTCCGGACTCCTCGCTCACCACCCTGTTGCCGAGCACGGTCATCAGCTACCTCCAGCGTGGAGACCCCGGAGCTCAGTCCTGGGCGGGGAACGCGGCGCGTCGCCGCACGGTGTTGGCGGGGTTCCGGCCGTCCGGCGGGAACCCGGGCTGCCGGACCCACCGCCGGGTCGCCGGGCCGACGGAAACCGGGCTGCCGGAACCTACCGGCGGGCAGGCGGGAACCGGGCTGCCGCACCTACCGCAGGGCCGGCGAGATGTGCGGCCGGTGAGGGCCGCCCGCCGGTTTCCCGTCCCCCGCCCCGACCGGAACGGCGACCGCCCGCGAAGCGGGGGCCCGGCCCGTGAGAGCCGGAGTTCCCCGGCTCGCGTCGCGTGAGGGAGGCCGGAACAGGCCTCCGGTCAGAGGCTGGTGAAGGCCACGGCGACGTCGTGCCCGCCGAACCCGAAGGAGTTGTTGATCGCGGCGATCTGGCCGCCGGGCAGGGCACGCGGCTCGTCGCGCACGATGTCGACCTCCACGCCGTCGTCGAGGTCGTCCACGTTGATCGTCGCAGGCGCGCGACGCTCGTGCAGCGCGAGGACGGTGAAGACGGACTCGATGCCGCCGGCGCCGCCGAGCAGGTGACCGGTCATCGACTTGGTGCCGCTGACCAGGGGGTGGTCGCCGAGGACCTCCTTGATCGCCATCGTCTCCACCACGTCACCCGCGGGGGTGGAGGTGGCGTGCGCGTTCACGTGCTTGATGTCCTGGCCAGTGAGGCCGGCGTCCTCCAGGACGCGGCGCATGGCCAGCATGATCCCGGCACCGGAGGGCTCGGGCTGCGCGATGTGGTGGGCGTCGGCCGAGTAGCCGACGCCGGCGGCCACGGCGTAGATCGTGGCGCCGCGCGCGCGGGCGTGCTCCTCGGACTCCAGCACCAGGATGCCCGCGCCCTCGCCGAGGACGAAGCCGTCGCGGCCCTTGTCCCACGGCCTGGAGGCGCGCTGCGGCTCGTCGTTGCGGGTGGACATGGCGCGCATGGCGGCGAAGGACCCGATGTTCAGCGGGTGGATGGCCGCCTCGGTGCCGCCGGCCACGACCACGTCGGCCCGGCCGGAGCGGATCATCTCGATGGCGTACCCGATCGACTCGGCGCCGGTGGCGCAGGCGCTCACCGTGGCGTGGACGCCGGCGCGCGCGCCGATCTCGATGCCGATCCAGCCCGCCGAGCCGTTCGGCATCAGCATGGGGACGGTGAACGGCGAGAGCCGCTGCCACCCCTTCTCCTTGAAGGTGTCGTAGGCGGCGAGGATCGTGGTGATGCCTCCGATGCCGCTGCCCACGACGACGCCGAGCCGCTCGGGGTCGACCTTGTCGATCGCGGCGTGCGCCCACGCCTCTCGGGCCGCGATCAGGGCGAACTGCTCGGCCCGGTCCAGCCGCCGTGACTCCGGCCGGGGCAGGACCTCGGTCGGGTCCACGGCGGAGAGGCCGGCGAACTTCACCGGGACGGAGTCGACCCAGTCGGCCGTGATGTTGCTTATCCCCGACTGACCGGCGAGGAGCGCCGACCAGGTCGAGGCGACGTCCCCACCGAGGGGCGTGGTCGCGCCGAGCCCGGTGACGACGACGCGTACCTGGTCTGTACTCACTGCTGCGCTCCTTGTGAATCGCTGGTCAAATCAATCGGGGGAGAAAGCCGGGACGTCTCAGTTCTGGATGAAGTTGATGACGTCCTTGACGGTCTTGAGGTGCTTGAGCTGGTCGTCCGGGATCTCGACGCCGAACTCGTCCTGAGCGGCGACGGCGATCTCGACCATGGACAGCGAGTCGATGTCGAGGTCGTCGACGAAGCTCTTCTCCGGGGTGACCTCGGTGGCCGGGATCCCGGTGATCTCATTGATGATCTTGCCGATGCCGGCGAGGATCTCCTGCTCGGTCAGAGCCATGTCGCGTGTTCTCCTTGCGATCGGTTTTCTTCTTTGTTTCCCGTGCGGCGGGGCCGCGCGGAAGCTCTAGGGGGATGTTTCAGGGGATCTCGATGACCTGGCCCGCGTAGGTCAGGCCCGCGCCGAAGCCCAGCAGCAGGGCGAGCCCGCCCGACCGCACCTCGCCGCGCTCGATCATCCGGGACAGGGCCAGCGGGATCGAGGCTGCGGAGGTGTTGCCCGCCAGGACGATGTCCTTGGCGACGACGGCGTTGTCCGCGCCGAGCTTGCGGGCGATCGTCTCGATGATGCGGAGATTGGCCTGGTGGGGCACGAAGGCCGCGAGGTCGGCCGGGTCCACCCCGGCGCGGTCGCAGATCTCCTTGGCGATGGGGTGAAGCGCGGTGGTCGCCCAGCGGAACACGGTCTGGCCCTCCTGGTGCAGGAAGGAGTCGCGGTCCTTGATGATGATCGCGTCGAACTTGTCGCCGGCGCTGCCCCACACGACGGGGCCGATCCCCGGCGTGTCGGAGGGGCCGACGACCGCGGCGCCCGCGCCGTCGGCGAAGATCACCGCGGTGGCCCGGTCGGTCCAGTCGATCCACTGGGAGAGCTTCTCGGTGCCGACGACGAGCACGTGGGTGGCCGAACCCGCGCGGATCGCGTCGTTGGCGACCGCGAGCGCGTAGCAGAAGCCCGAGCAGGCGGTGTTGACGTCGAACGCGCCGGGGGCGTCGATGCCGAGCCGCGTGGCCACCCGGCCGGCGGCGTTGGGGATCTGCGTCTCCAGCGTGCAGGTGGCGACGATCACCAGGTCGATGTCGGAGGCCGCCAGGCCGCTCGCGGCGAGGGCCTTGCCTCCCGCCTGCACGGCCAGGTCGATCTCGGACTCGCTGTCCGGGGCGATCCGGCGTTCCTTGATGCCGACGCGGCTCTGGATCCAGGCGTCGTCGGTCTCCATGGTCGCCGACAGGTCGTCGTTGGTGACCACGTTGGAAGGCTGGTAGTGACCGAAGGCCAGGATTCTCGCGCCCGGCGCGCCCTGTGAGATCTTCATTCGTCGATCACCGTTCCTCATGCGACCCGAGGGCGGCTCGCGCGGCCTCGAGGTCGTCGGGGGTCTTCAGGGCGACGGTCGTCACCCCGCGCAGAGCACGCTTGGCCAGGCCGGTGAGCGTGCCGCCGGGGACAAGTTCGATCATCGTCGTGACACCGCGCTCGGCCATCGTGGCCATGCAGGCGTCCCAGCGCACCGGGTTGGCGACCTGGGTGACCAGGCGCTCCATGAACTCGGCGCCGCTCGTGACCGCCGCGCCGTCGCTGTTGGACAGCAGCGTGACGGAGGGGTCGGCCGGCGTGAGACCCGCGGTGGCCTCGCGCAGGCGGCTCGCCGCGGAGGCCATGTGCTCGGTGTGGAAAGCGCCGGCGACCGACAGCGCGATCACCCGGGCCCGCGCGGGCGGCTCGGCCTTGAACGCGGCCAGCTGCTCCAGCGTGCCGCCGATCACGATCTGCCCGGCGCCGTTGATGTTGGCGGGGGTGAGCCCCTTGTCGGCGATGGCCGCGAGGACCTCCTCCTCGACGCCGCCGAGAACGGCGGACATGCCGGTCTCGGTGATCGTCGCGGCCTTGGCCATGGCCTGGCCGCGCTCGCGGACGAGGCCGACGGCCTGCTCGGGGGTGATCACTCCGGCCAGGGCGGCGGCGGTGAACTCGCCCACGCTGTGCCCGGCGACGATGTCGGGGGAGGCCCCGAGAACCTCGGCGACGGCCAGGCCGGCGGCCACGAGCAGTGGCTGCGCGACGGCGGTGTCACGGATCTCGTCCGCGTCGGCGGTGGTCCCGTAGGCGATCAGATCGAGGCCGGCCAGCTCCGACCAAGCGGTCAGCCGATCGGCCACGCCCGGGAGTTCGAGCCATGGACTGAGAAAGCCTGGAGTCTGGGCACCCTGGCCCGGAGCGACGATGACGAGCACAAAATCCAGCCTGCCCTGTAGAGGTTCACTACATGGATAGAGATCCAGACGAAGTTTGTCCCTACTTCTTTGTAGGGAAGCTACAGCGAGAGTTTCGCAAAGGTTAAGTAAAGAGCTCTAAGTCGGCGGCGTTTCGGACAGACGCCCGAGAATCAGCCCCACCTGGAGGGTGAAGGCGGACCGCCCCTCGGTCGGCTGGTAGCCGGTCAACTCCGTGATCTTACGAAGACGGTAGCGCACCGTGTTCGGATGGACGAACAACAGCCGGGCCGTCGCCTCCAGGGAGGTGCCCTGCTCCAGGTAGGTCGCGAGGGTGTCGAGGAGCGGCGTGCCGATCAGCGGCAGGTAGACGTTCTCGATCAGCTGAGCCCTGGCGTCGCCGTCGCCGTCGATGGCCCGCTCGGCCAGCAGGTCCTCGGCGTGGACCGGCCTGGGCGCGTCCGGCCACCCCGCGGCGGCCCGCAGCCCGGCCATCGCCGCCCGCGCCGAGCTGGCGGCCGAGTGCAGGTCGGCCACCTCGGGCCCGATCACGATCGGGCCGGGGCCGAAGCGCGGCACCACGTGCCTGGCCGCCGCGGCGACGCTGTCCGCCCCTCCCACGATCACGATCAGCCGGTCCCCCTGCACCCCGGCCAGCATGTCCAGGCCCGACCTGCGGCCCCGGTCGCGCAGCGCGTCGATCACCGCCTGCGGGTCGTCGTCCGGGGTCTGCCCGGCCAGCACCACGACGGGAGCGGAGGTCCAGCCGAGCGCGGCGGCCCACGAGTGCAGGCCGTCGTCGACCTCGCCTCTGACCAGGGCGTCCACGATCAGCGCCTCCAGCCGCGCGTCCCAGGCCCCGCGGGCCTCGGCCTCCCGCGCGTACACCTGCGCGGCGGCGAACGCGACGTCGCGGGTGTAGCGGAGCATCGCCTGCTGGAGCTGGTCCTCCCCGCCGGGCGCGGCCAGGTCCCCGGTCTGCGCCTCGACCACCTCGACCACGACCCGCACGATGTCGACGGTCTGCTGCAGCGAGATGGACCGCTTCAGCTCCCTGGGCGCGGTGCCGAAGAACTCGATGCTGGGCGTCGGGCGGCCCTCGCCCGCGTGCTGGAACCACTCCACGAACGCGGCGATCCCGGCCTGGGCCACCAGCCCGACCCAGGACCTGTCCTCGGCCGACAGGGCACGGAACCACATGAGCCGGTCGTCCATCCGGGACATGGCGGCCGTGCCCAGCGTGCCCATGGCCCGCTCCAACCGGCGGGTGGTGTCCTCCCGAATCCGGTCCGAGTCGAGATCACTCCCGTCTTCCCCGGTCACGACGTCGCTGTTGCTGAACCCTCGCTCGTTCCGCTCCCTCACGCCACTAAGAGTGCCAGGTCGCGCGAGATGCGCCAGCCGCGGTCACGGACAGCGCGCGCTCCCCGGTCTTGTACGTCCCGCACGAACCGGTCTCGTACGTCCTGCACGAACCGGTCCCGTACGTCCTGCACGTCTTGCACTGACCGGCCTTGTACGTCCCGCAGGAATCGGTCTCGTGCGTTCCGCGAACCGGCCTTGTACGTCCCCGCGGGAGCCGGTTCCGTACGTCCGCCGGGGCGCGGACGTACGGAAGGGAAGGGGGTCGTGCCCGAGCCGGGGCGCGGCCGGACGGCCGTGCGGAGGCTCAGATGACCGCGACGGCGGTGATCAGCCCGATGGCCAGGTGGGTGACCGCGAGCAGCCGGGCGCCCGGCTGGAGCTCCGGCTCCGTGACCAGCTCGCGCACCGAGATGCCGGCCACCTTGTCGAAGGCGAGCATCGCCACGGTCTGCACGGCGATGCCGACCAGGCCGAAGACCAGCGTCGCGAGCAGGCCCTCGTGCAGGGCGCCGCCCGAGGACCAGATGGAGGCCGCCACGATCAGCCCGACGGCTGCCAGCCCCGAGCCGGTGAGCAGGGTCGCGTTGGGGTTGCGCTCCTCCTTGATGAGCTTGCTGAGCTTGCCGGGGGTGACCAGGTCGATCACGTAGAAGCCGACGATCAGCAGGATCACGCCGAGCGCGGCGTAGGAGGCGATCGCGAGCGCGCCGCGCCCGAGGGTCTCGGCGAGCGAGACCGTCACGTCGGACAGCGCGGGCGGCGTGGGCGGCGCGGGGGTGGGACTCATGTGTTGTTTCTCTTTCCGGGACTCAGAGTTCGATGCGGTGCGGGACGAATGACGACGTGTCGTCGGTGATGAACCCCGAGGTCTCGCGGATGCCGACACCCGCCGCCTCGTCGTGGACGACCCAGGCGCCGAGCACGGGGCGCCAGCCCTCGAAGACGGGCAGCGCCTGGAACTCCTGGTAGACGTGTCCCTCGGCGCCGTAGCCGCCGGGGGTCTCGACGTGCTCGCCGGGGGTGACGATCCGCATGCCGGCGCCCTCGCGGCCGAGCAGCGGCTTGACGATGTACGAGGACATGTCGCGGGGACCGTCGAGGTAGGCGGGCAGCAGGTTCGGGTGGTGCGGGTACAGCTCCCAGAGCACCGCGAGCAGCGCCTTGTTGGACAGCAGCATCTTCCACAGCGGCTCGATCCAGGTCGTCGAGACCTGCTGGCGCACCGCCCGCGCCCCGAACGGGTCGGCGACGGCCCACTCCCACGGGTACAGCTTGCAGAGCGAGCGGATCACCCTGCGCTCCATGTCGACGAAGCGGAGGTTGAGGTCGTCCCAGCCGATGTCCTCCATGGCCACCGCGACCGTCTTGAGCCCCGCCTGGTCGGCGGTCTCCTGCAGGTAGGCGAGGGTCATCACCTCCTCGCCCGACTCGTCCATGTTGGTCCAGGCGAAGTGCGTGGGCCCGGTGGGCAGGCCGGTCGAGATCTGCTGCCACCTGGCGATCAGCCGCTCGTGGATGGAGTTCCACTGGTCGTCGTCCGGGTAGCGGTCGCGCAGCCAGAACCACTGCACCACCGAGCTCTCCAGGAGGCTGGTGGGGGTGTCGGCGTTGTACTCCAGCATCTTGGCGGGGCCGGTCCCGTCGTAGCGCAGGTCGAACCGGCCGAACAGGTGCGGGTCGTTCCGCTCCCAGGAGGCGGCGATCTCCGGGGCCAGCCACTCGGGGATCGCGAAGTCGGCGTAGCGGCCCTTGGCGACGACGTGCTCCACGGCGTGCAGGCACATCCGGTGCAGCTCCTCGACCTGGTTCTCCAGGTCGAGGACCTCGTCCATGGAGAAGACGTACTGGACGGCCTCGTCCCAGTACGGGCGGTCGAGGCCCTTGGGGTGGGCCGAGCGGTGGTAGGCGAGGCCGTGGCCCTCGATGACGCTCTCCCAGTCGTCGCGGGGAAGCGAGGTCTCGCGTCTCATCTCCTGCTCACCTGCTGCTCATCGGGCCGGATCAGCTTCCGCCGCCCGATCCGCCGCGCCCGCCGAAGCCGCCCCGCTGGATCACCGTGCCCTTACGGCTGGTGATGTGGACGTCCGAGGGACGCACGGTGGTGCCCTGCCGGATGTGGGCGCCGGACCTGATGCCACCGTAGTACCAGCCGTAGGCGCCCCGTGACCCGTAGTAGTGCCTGTCGTCGTCGCAGTGGTCCTCGTCCACGACCGTGTAGGTGCCGTCCGGCTGCCGGCTGTTGAGGTCGACGCACTCGGCGCCCACCTCCTCGTAGTCCTCCTGCGCGGAGCAGTAACCGATCAGCAGCAGGGAGACGACACCGATCCCGGTGATGGTGATCGCCTTGGAGGCCTTGAAGCCCGAGGACTTGGGGGGCGTTCTGCCCGAAGGGCTCTGCGGTGAGGCCAGTGGGTGTTTTGGTCGTTCGGCCATCGAGCTCCAATGAGATACGTCGCCACAGGCTACCGATGGGGTTTTGTCTGTTCAACCGTCATCCGGATCTTTCGCGGGAAATCACCGCCGCCCGGGCTCACAGCCGTACGGTGACCACCAGCCCCCCGCCGGGACGGGGACGGGCCTCGGCGGAGCCGCGGTGGGCCTGGGCGATCGCGCGGACGATGGACAGGCCGAGGCCGGCGCCCCCGGCCGAGCCGGTGCGGTCGTGGTCGAGGCGGCGGAACGGCTCGAAGAGGTCCTCGACCCGGCCCGAGGGGACGACGCGGCCGGTGTTCTCCACGGTGACGACGCTTCCCCAGCGGTCGCTGCGGGTGCGCAGGACGACCAGGGCGCGCTCGTCGTTGTACTTCACGGCGTTGTCCAGCAGGTTGCCGATCATCCGCTCCAGGAGCACCGGGTCACCCTCCGCCGGGGCCGGGCGCAGGTCGGCGGTCGTCTCGGGAACCGAGGTCATCGCGCTCGCCGCGAGCTCGGCGAGGTCCACGGGCAGGCGTTCGGCCGGCTCGCGCTCGCTCTGCGCGAGCAGGAGCAGGCCCTCGATCAGCCGCTCCTGGCGGGCGTTGGCGTTCAGCAGCTCGGTACCGACCGTCCTGACCTGCCGGGGCAGCTCGGGGTCGGTCATGGAGACCTGGAGCAGCGCCCGGTTGATCGCCAGAGGGGTGCGCAGCTCGTGGGAGGCGTTGGCGACGAACCTGCGCTGGCTGTCGAAGGCGCGGCTGAGGCGTTCCAGCATGGAGTCGAAGGTGTCGGCCAGGTCCCGGATCTCGTCGCGGGGACCTCCCAGGGCGATCCGCTCGTGCAGGGTGCTCTCCGACAGGCGGCGGGCCGCCTCGGTCATCGTCTGCAGCGGGGCCATCGCCCGGCGGGCCACGATCCAGCCGATCGCCAGCCCGGCCACCCCGACGACGGCGACCGCCAGCAGGGACCACTGGAGCATCGACCCCATCACGTCCTCGCGGTACTGGCTCCGCGCGTCGCTGACGGCCCGGAGGAAGAGCGTGTCCTTGGGCAGCGACATCATCACGGACGGCTGCGCCGACGGTTTCAGGGCCGCCAGCGCCTCCGGGACCCCCTGGACGGTCATCTTCGCGGGCCGGGAGAGCACGTCCTGCACGAACAGGTAGTTGACCCCGACGAACACGACCCCCACCCCGAAGAACAGGCTGCCGTAGACCAGGGTCAGGCGCAGCCGCACCGAGACGCGCCGCGAGGTCAAAGCCGGTATCCCGACCCGGTCACCGTCTCCACCACCGGCGGGGCGCCGAGCTTCTTGCGCAGGGTCATCACGGTGACCCTGACCGAGTTGGTGAAGTGGCTGATGTTCTCGTCCCATGCCTTCTCCAGGAGGTCCTCGGCGCTGACCAGGCCGCCGTCCGCGCGCATCAGGATTTCCAGTACCGCGAACTCCTTGGGGCTCAGCGCCACGTACCGGCCGTCGCGGAAGACCTCGCGGCGGCCGGGGTCCAGGGTGATGCCCGCCCTGCTCAGCACCGGCGGCACCGACTGGGGAGACCGGCGGGCCAGCGCGCGCAGCCGGGCGACCAGTTCGGGGAAGTCGAAGGGTTTGGTGAGGTAGTCGTCGGCGCCGATCGACAGGCCCTCGACCTTCGAGCGCAGGTCACCGGCGGCGGTCAGCATGATGATCCTGGCGGGGATCCGGTCGGCCACGAGGCGGCGGCAGACCTCGTCCCCGTGCAGCACCGGCAGGTCCCGGTCCAGCACGATCACGTCGTAGTCGTTGACCGCCGCCCGCTCCAGCGCCGCGTCGCCGTCGTAGACGACGTCCACGGCCATGGTCTCCCGGCGCAGGCCGGTCGCCACGATGTCGGCGAGCACCCGCTCGTCCTCCGCAATGAGCACTCGCATGGATGCCATCCTGCTTTTCCGTGGCTAAACACCGGATAAAGGGTCCCCGGCCTGCGCCGTTCAGCCCGCGCCGTTCAGGCGGTGCTGAGAGCGAGGGCCGCGCCGTTCAGGCGGTGCTGAGGGCGAGGGTCGGCGACATGCGCGCCGCGCGCATCGCGGGGTAGATCCCCGCGACGGTCCCGGCCAGCAGGGTCGCCCCGGCACTGCCCGCCAGGGCCCAGAGGGGAACCACGGCGGGCAGGCCGCCCACGGCCGCGTACCCGACCGTCACCAGCGTCCCCAGCACCGCCCCCGCGGCGCCGCCCGCGCCGGACAGCAGCAGCGACTCGGCCAGGAACTGGGCGCGCACCTGGCCCCTGGTGGCGCCGAGCGAGCGCCGCAGGCCGATCTCCCCCCGGCGCTCCAGGACCGAGATGACCATGGTGTTGGCCACCCCCACCCCGCCGACCAGCAGCGCCACCCCGCCGAGGCCGAGCAGCAGGCCGGTGAGGGCCCCGTCGGCCGCCGCCCTGGCCACCAGCGCGTCGGACGGCCGGCTGACCTCCACCTCCTCGGGGTTCTCCGGGTTGACGGTCCTGGGCAGCACCTCCCGTACGTCGCCGACGGCCTCGTCGGCCGAGCGGGTGTAGAGCGTGGTCGGGTGGCCGTCGAAGCCCAGGTGGGTACGGGCGGCCTCGAAGCCGGTCAGCACGGACCGGTCGATCTCCGGGGCGAGCGGCGAGGGAGCCAGGACGCCGACGACCGTCCACCACTGCCTGCCGATCCAGACCTGGTCGCCCACGTCCCGCAGGCCCAGCCGCGAAGCCGCCACCGCTCCGAGCACCACCGCCCGCTGCTCTCCCGTCGCCCGGTTGAGCCAGGCGCCCCGCTCGATCCGGGTCTGGAGCGTGGCCGGCAGGTCCAGCGAGGCCGCCCGGACGGCGATCCCGCCGGTGTGCTCCCGGGGGATCGCGGGGGTCCGCCGCACGCTCTCGCCGGTGTCGCCCGTGGCGCTCGCGCTCGTCACGGGACCGATCCCGGCGGCCATGGCGACCGATCTCTCGGGCAGTGTGGCCGCGTCGCCGAAGAGGGTCTGGCCGGGGGTGACGGTGAGCAGGTTCGTACCGAGCCGGTCGAGCTCGTCGAGGAGCCTGGCCTTGCTGGAGGAGGAGATCCCGACGACCGAGACCATGGTGGCGACGCCGAGCGCGATGCCGAGCGCCGACAGCACCACCCGTCCCGGCCGGGTCCGCAGCCCGGACGCCCCCACCCGCAGCAGGTCCGCCCAGCCGAGCCGCCCCGGCGCCAGGTCACGCCCGGTCCCGGCGCTCATGCCGTACCCCCCGTGCTCCCCGCGCGGGTCGTGCCGAGAGGCCGCTCGTCGGCGACGATCATCCCGTCGCGCAGCCTGACGCGGCGCGGGGCGGTGGCGGCCACCTCCTCGTCGTGGGTGATGATCGCCACGGTGGTGCCGGAGGCGTTGAGCTCGCGCAGGATCGCCAGCACGTCCTGGCCCGAGGAGGTGTCGAGGTTCCCCGTAGGCTCGTCGGCCAGCAGCAGCGACGGTCCTCCGGCCACCGCCCTGGCCACCGCGACCCGCTGGCACTCGCCACCGGACAGCTCGTGCGGCCGGTGGGCCAGCCGGTGCCCGAGGCCGACACGCCCGAGCGCCTCGGCGGCCCGCTCCCGCCGCTCCCGGCGCGGGACGCCGCCGTACAGCATCCCGTCGGCGACGTTGTCGAGCGCGCTGACCCCGGCGGCCAGGTGGAACCGCTGGAAGACGAAGCCGATGTGCCGGGCCCGCAGCGCGGACAGCTCCCTGTCGGGAAGCGTTCCCGCGTCGTGCCCGGCGATGCGGACGGTCCCGGCCGAGGGGCGGTCGAGAGTGCCGATCAGGTGGAGCATGGTGGACTTTCCCGACCCCGACGGGCCGACGATGGCGACGAGCTCGCCCGCGTCCACCCGCAGGTCCACACCCCGCAGGGCGCGTACCCCGCCCGGGTAGCTCTTCTCCGCCCCCGACAGCTCGATCACCGCCCGTCGCCCGGCCCGCACGGCGGGGTCCTGCGCGGGATTCCGGGAGGCCGGGTCCTGTGCGGGGTTCTGTACGGCGGGGTCCTGTACGGGATTCCGGGAGGCCGGGTCCTGTACGGCGGAGTCTTGTGCGGGGTTCTGTACGGCGGGGTTCCGGGAGGCCGGGTCCTGCGCGGCGGGGAGGGGCGGTCGTTCGAGGTTCCGGCTCATGACCGCGGCACCTCGGCCTTCATGCCCTCGGCGAGACCGCTCCCCGAGACCTCGACGCGGCCAGCCGCGAACAGGCCGGTCTCGACCGGGACGATCCGGCCACCCTCCAGGCGCAGGCCGTACCCGCCCTCGCGCAGGGCGAGCAGGGCCTCGACCGGTACCGACAGCACGTCCGCGTGCAGCTCGCTGCGGAGGTTCACCGTCACGGGGGCCTGGTCCAGGCGGCCGAGGTCGCCGGGGTCGTCCAGGGTGACGTCGAGGTCAACGGTGGACTCGCCGGTCGGCTGCCCGTTCTGCCGCACGGGCTCGGCGACCGTGCCGACCGAGGTGATCCGGCCCCTGCCCTCGCCGCCGCCCGGCAGGTCCACCGTCACCCGGGCGCCGATCCTGGCGAGTCGCTGGTCGTCGGAGTCGAGGTCGACGTGGACGACCCTGCGGGTGCTCGTCGTGGTCACCACGGACCGGCCGGCCGCGGTCCCGGCCTCCGCGACCACCTCGGCGATCCTGACCGGGCCCGAGGCGACCGCGACCTGCGCCGCGCCGACCGTGCCGGTCTCGGCCAGGCCCACCTTCTCCTGCCACTCCCGTACGGCCTGCTCGGTCCGCCAGGAGAAGTCCCCGTCGACGGTCCCGGGGTCGTGGCCGAGGGCTTGGAGGTTGCGTTCCAGCTGCTCGACGTCCTTGCCGCCGGTTCCAGAGGACAGAGTGCGGTACATCGGTATATCGCCGTACATGAGGATCACCGGTCTGCCGTCCACCCGGTAGAGCCAGCCGCCCCGGCGCACGACGGCGCCCGCCTTCCTGACCCGGGTCACCGTTCCGGGGGCGTGGTTGGGCAGTTCCCTGCGGCCCGCGTAGCCGAGCGTGCCGTCCACCGCCTCGGTGTCCACCAGATCCGAGCGGGTGATCTCGGCCACCGGCGCCGGGGCCGCCGAGGCGGCGGCCGGGACTCCGTCCTGGCCGGTCAGCGCGACCGCCGTCACGCCCCCCGCGCCGAGGAGGACCGCCGCGGCCGTCCCGGCGAGGACCCCGCCCCGCCTCACGGCCGCTTCCCGAGACCGCCGCCGGGCAGGTGCTTCTGGCAGGCGTCGATCGCCTTCCTCGTCCGCGGCGACTGCGGATCCATCCCCTCGCCCCCGATGCGGACCGGGCCCCCCGAGAAGTCGGGGTCCTTCATGTCGACCCCGTTCTCCCGCATGCACCGGGCGAACCTCAGGAGGGCGTCCTGGGTCTTCGGGTCGTTCAGCATTTTCTTTCCGGAACCGATCGGATTGTATTTACGACAGGCATCCGACGCCTTTTTCAGGGTCGCGTCGTCGGTTTTTCCGCGCAGCATCACGTTGCCGCCCCCAGGTTCAGGATCGGGCATGTCGACCCCGTTCTCCCGCATGCATTGGGCGAATTTCAGCCCGTCGGCCTGCGACGACGCGGAAGAGGACGCGGAGGGGGCGGCCGAGGCGGCCGTTTCCCCGGCGGAGGCGACCTTCGCGCCCCCAGCCTGCCCGCACCCGGCCAGCGTGGCCAAAGAGATGAGCGCCGCAGCTGTCACGTATTTGTTCATCGCCATTCCCTTCGTATGGGAACAGGTATAGCGAAGACCCTGTTAAAAACTCCCTAAGCGAATTCGCTTAACTCGTCCTTACGTCCGCGGTCCGGTGGAGGAGGGCGATCGCCGCCGTCAAGCTGCTGCACGTGCGCTTCACCGAGGAGGCCCACGCGCGCTCCCGCTTCGCCCGCGAGCCGGCGGCGGCCCGCAGGGTGGCCGCCTTCTGCACCGTCCGGGTGCTCGCCGCCGACCTCGACGGCGAGGCGCCCTACATCGCGAGCGAGCTGATCGAGGGCCCCTCGCTGCGCGAGATCGTCGAACGCGACGGGCCACTGGCCGGGGAGGCGCTCGACCCCGCGCAGTGCGCGTCCCGCGTGGCCGACGGCAGCGTCGACGCCATGGTCGGGGACGACCTGCTGATCGTCGGCTTCGGTGTCCGGCTGCGCGACGTCAAGGTCGAGATCGCCGGGCTCAGGCTCACCACCGAGAGGTACGGCGTCGCGCTCAGGTCAGGAGATCCCGTGGCGTGCCGGAAGATCAACGAGGTGATCACCTCGATGTACGCGGCCGGGACCATGGAGCGTCTGCTCGAAGAGCACCTGGGCAGGGTCGGCTTCCGCTTCGAGACCGTGCGGCCCCGCCTGGAGACCTGCTGAGGCCGGCTCGCTCAGAGCAGGCCGTTTCGTCTGCAGACCCTGAGCGGGCCCGCTTCGAGACCGTGCGGCCCCGCCTGGAGACCTGCCGGGGCCCGGCGGGGATCCGCCGGGCGTCTCCCGGGACGTCGCCTCACGAGCCGGTGCAGACGATCCCCCTGTCCGGGACCTTCCCGTCGATCAGGTAGGCGTCGATCGCCTTCTTGACGCACGCGTCACCGGACAGGTAGGCGCCGTGTCCCTCACCCTTGTAGGTCACCAGCACGCCCGTCCTGAGCTCCGCCGTCAGCTTCGGCGCCCACTCGTACGGCGTGGCGGGGTCGCCGGTGCCGCCGACCACCAGGATCGGCGCCGAGCCCGTGGCGTTGATCCGCCTGGCCTCGTCGTTGCCGGGGACCGGCCACATCGAGCAGATCAGGCCCATTCCCGCGCCGCCGAACAGCGGGGAGACCTTCAGCGTCTCGTCCTCCAGCGCGTTCAGCTGCTCGGGGGTGGGCCGCTCCGCGGTGTCCGCGCAGCTGATCGCGGGGAAGCTGCTCATGAGCGTCGTGTAGCTCCCGTCGGGCTGGCGACCGCTGTAGCTGTCGGACAGCGCCAGCAGGATCCGCCCGTCGCCCTTGATCGCCTGGCCCAGCGCCTGGTCCAGCAGCGGCCAGGTCGCCTTCGAGTACAGCGCGGCGGCGATGCCGGTGCCCGCCAGCCCCTGCGTCAGGAGGCGCTTGCCGACCTTGAGCGGCTTGTCGTTCAGCTCGTCCATGAGCTTGATGACGTTCTTGTCGGCGATGGTCGCGTCGCTGCCGATCTCGCACTCTCGGGGCTGCTTCGCGCAGTCCTTCAGGAAGGCCTCGTAGGCGTGCTGGAACCCCTTCGTCTGGACCATCGTGCGCGTCGCCAGGGTGACGCTCGGGTCCAGCGGGGCGTCCAGCACGAACCGGCCCACGTTCTTCGGGAACCTGGTCGCGTAGACCGCGCCGAGCTGCGTCCCGTACGAGATGCCGAAGTAGTCCAGCTGCTTCTCGCCCAGGGCCGCGCGGAGGCGGTCCATGTCCGCGGCGGCGTTCACGGTGCCGATGTAGGGCAGCAGCCTGCCGGAGGTCTGCCGGCAGGCCGTCACGAACTCCTTGGTGGTCTCCCGGCTCCTGGCGCGCTCGGCCTCGTTGGCGGGCAGGGTGTCCATCGCGGTGAACCGCTCTATCACCGCGCTGTCCCCGCACCTGACACCGGAGCTGCGGCCGACCCCGCGCGGGTCGAAGCTGACCAGGTCGTAGCGGCTGTTCAGGGTGGTGAAGGCCTTGGCGGCCTGGCTCATGGTGTCGACGCCCGAGGCGCCGGGGCCGCCGAAGTTGAAGACCAGCGAGCCGATCCGCCTGCCGGGGTCCGTGGCCTTGACGCGGATGACGGCGATCTCGATGGACTCGCCGTCCGGTTTGGCGTAGTCGAGCGGGACCTTGAGCTTCCCGCACTGCTGGGCGGGGTCCTGTTTGGAGGGCGTCTCGCCGCCGGGCCGCTTGATGTCGGTGCACGGGCCCCAGGCGATCGACTCCGCGGGGGTGGCCGTCGTCGCCGGGGTGGCGACCGGTCCGGAGGTGCCCGAGACGGTACTGCCCTCGACGGTCCCGCCCCTGCCGGCGTCGTCCCCGCCGGAGCCGCCACCGCAGGCGGAGAGCGCGGTCGACAGGGCCGTGACCGTCACGGCCACTCTAAGGATTCTTGCCATGGAACAGCTCTCCCCTGGAATCGTTCGCCGGGGGGAGCGACTAACACTAACCGGGCGGGCCCTCCATGGAAAAGGAGAACCCGCCCGGGGACGATCAAACTCCCATGGACTGGGTGTCGTTGCTCTCGGCGCCCGCGGCCTCGGTGACGCCGTTCTTCAGGTGGTACATGGAGATGGCGTCGCCCAGCACCTCCTGGTCGAGCTCGCCCCGGTTGACCAGCTGGGTGAGCACCGCCAGGGTGATCGAGGCCGCGTCCACGTGGAAGTGGCGGCGCAGCGCCGACCGGGTGTCCGACAGGCCGAAGCCGTCGGTGCCGAGCGAGCTCCAGTCACCGGGAACCCACTGGGCGATCTGGTCCTGGACCGCCCGCATGTAGTCGCTCACGCCCACGAACGGCCCCTGGGCCCCCGACAGCGCCTGCGTGACGTACGGCACGCGCTTCTCGGCGTCGGGGTTGAGCATGTTGTGCTCCTCGGCGGCGAGCGCGTCGCGGCGCAGCTCCGCCCAGGAGGTGGCCGACCACACCTCGGCCGCCACGCCCCAGTCCTCGGCCAGCATCCGCTGGGCCTCCATGGCCCACGGCCCGGCCACGCCGGACGAGAGGATGTTGGCCTTCGGCCCGGACACGGACGGAGCCGGGGCGAACCTGTACAGGCCCTTGAGCAGGCCCGCCACGTCCAGGTCCGCGGGCTCGGCGGGCTGGAGGTAGGGCTCGTTGTAGACGGTCAGGTAGTAGAAGACGTTCTCCGGCTCCTCGCCGTACATCCTCCGCAGGCCGTCCTTGATGATGTGGGCCACCTCGAACCCCCACGACGGGTCGTAGGAGATCGCCGCCGGGTTCGTCGAGGCGATCAGCGGGGTGTGGCCGTCCTCGTGCTGCAGACCCTCGCCGTTCAGCGTGGTGCGGCCGGCGGTGGCGCCGAGCAGGAAGCCCCGGCCCATCTGGTCGGCGAGCTGCCACATCTGGTCGGCGGTGCGCTGCCAGCCGAACATCGAGTAGAAGATGTAGATCGGGATCATGTGCTCGCCGTGCGTGGCGTACGACGAGCCGACCGCGATCGTGGAGGCCATCGAGCCCGACTCGCTGATGCCCTCGTGCAGGATCTGACCCTCGGTCGACTCCTTGTACGACAGCAGCAGCTCGCGGTCGACCGCCTCGTACGTCTGGCCGTGCGGCGAGTAGATCTTCGCCGTCGGGAAGATCGCGTCGAGACCGAAGGTGCGCGCCTCGTCCGGGATGATCGGCACGAACCGGTGGCCGATCTCCTTGTCGCGCATGAGGTCCTTGAGCAGGCGGACGAACGCCATGGTGGTGGCGACGTTCTGCTTGCCGGAGCCCTTCTTCAGCTGCGCGTAGGCGGCGTCGCCGGGAAGCTTGACCGGCTTGGCGCGCGTCACGCGCTTGGGCAGGAAACCGCCCAGGGCCGCGCGCCGCTCCTTCATGTACTGGATCTCGGGGTCGTTCTCGCCCGGGTGGAAGTACGGGGGGAGGTCGCCCTCGAGGGCGGAGTCGGGGATCGGCAGGTAGAGCCGGTCGCGGAACTCCTTCAGGTCGGCCTTCGACATCTTCTTCATCTGGTGCGTCGCGTTGCGCGCCTCGAAGTCCTTGCCGAGGGTCCAGCCCTTGATGGTCTGGGCGAGGATGACCGTCGGCTGGCCGACGTGCTCGCGGGCCGCCTTGTAGGCCGCGTACACCTTGCGGTAGTCGTGGCCGCCGCGCGACAGCTTGCGGATGTCCTCGTCCGACAGGTGCTCGACCATCTTGCGCAGGCGCGGGTCGTCACCGAAGAAGTTCTCGCGGATGTATCCGCCGGTCTCGACGGAGTACGTCTGGAACTGGCCGTCGGGGACGGTGTTCATCTTGTTGACCAGCACGCCGTCGACGTCGGCCGCCAGCAGCGGGTCCCAGTCGCGGCCCCAGACGACCTTGATGACGTTCCAGCCGGCGCCCCTGAAGTAGGACTCCAGCTCCTGGATGATCTTGCCGTTGCCGCGTACCGGGCCGTCGAGGCGCTGCAGGTTGCAGTTGATGACGAAGGTGAGGTTGTCGAGCTCCTCACGGGCCGCCAGGCCGATCGCGCCGAGCGACTCGGGCTCGTCCATCTCGCCGTCGCCGAGGTAGCACCAGACGTGGCTGCGGCTGGTGTCCTTGATCTTCCGGTTCAGCAGGTAGCGGTTGAACCGGGCCTGGTAGATCGCCCCGATCGGGCCGAGACCCATGGAGACCGTGGGGAACTCCCAGAAGTCGGGCATCAGGCGCGGGTGGGGGTAGGAGGGCAGGCCCTTGAACCCGTGCGAGAGCTCCTGGCGGAAGGCGTCGAGCTGCCCCTCGTTGAGGCGGCCCTCCAGGAAGGCGCGGGCGTAGATGCCCGGCGCGGCGTGGCCCTGGAAGAAGACCTGGTCGCCGGACTCGCCGTGATCCTTGCCGCGGAAGAAATGGTTGAAACCCACCTCGTAGAGCGAGGCGGCGGAGGCGTAGGTGGCGATGTGCCCACCGACGTTGGTGCGGGCGTTGGCCCGAGTCACCATCACGGCCGCGTTCCAGCGCGTGTAGGCGCGGATCCGGCGCTCGACGTACTCGTCGCCGGGGAACCAGGGCTCGCGCTCCGGCGGGATGGTGTTGATGTAGTCGGTGCTGCGCAGGCCGGGCACCCCGACCTGATGTTCGCGGGCGCGCTCCAAGAGCCGGAGCATCAGATAACGGGCCCGAGTGCGACCTTCCGTCTTTATGACGTTGTCGAGCGACTCGAGCCACTCCTGGGTCTCGCTGGGGTCGACATCAGGAAGCTGGCTGGGTAGGCCGTCGCTGATGATCGAGAAACGCTGGCGTCCGGAAGCCACTGGGTCTCGCCTTCCGAGGATGGACTTTTGTCTGGTGTAGGTCGTCTTCCATCCTGGTCGCTTACCCCGGAAAGTGCATCTCTACTTACCGGTAACCAGGAGATCTCTGCTGGCAGTGATACGAAAGTGGCCTAGACCACCGATGGTAGGACGAATCACCGCCAAAGGTTACATCGAGATTCCCCCTTTTTTACAGGTTCCCGTACCCCTGGGAATCCGGGACCCGCCGTCTCGCCTGTCCTGTCGCCTGTTCCGTGAGGCCCCCGGGAGCTCCAGGAGGCTCCGTGAGGTCCTCCGGAAGGCGTTGTGAGGCACTTCCCGGAGCTTCCCCGAGGGTCCCTTCCGAGAGCTCCACGAAGTCCGTTGAGGAGCTCCGTGAGGTCCTCCGGGAAGCCCTTCTGTGCGGGTCCTCCGAGAAGCCCTCCGCGAGGTCCTCCGTGAGGTCCTCCGGGAAGCGGAGAGCGCCCTCCCGCCGCCGGATGTGCCCGGACATCGTGGTCGAGACCCTCACCTGTACGCAACGTACGATCCTCCCCTGAAGTGCCCTGCCGGCCGCCCCCCGCACCGGCTTTCGCCCTGTTTCCCGCTACTTTCCCGTTACCTCTTCCGATTGAGGGTTCCGGTCGAAGGCCGGCCGTGACTCCCGACGAAGATCGGCCCCGGCGGGGTCGGATTCGCCGTCCCCCGGCTCCCTCCGTGGCTCTCCCCTTGGTTTTCTCACGGTTTTCCTCGCGGAGGGAGCCAGGAGGAGGCAGGGAGGGGGCGGGGATGAGGACAGGGGTGGGCACCCGGACCGCGGCGCTCCGTGCCGAACTTGTAACGATTCGCCCACCGGCCGGGAGCGGCCCGCGGCCGGCACCGGGAGGGGAAGGCCGCGAACCACTCCCCGAGGCGCCCTCGACCGCGGGGAGACCTCCGCCCGGCGAGCCCTCGCCGGGCGGGACCGGGCGGGGCCGGTGCCGTGCGATACGAGATCGGCGAATCGGTGGCGCCGGCCCGGCCGGAGAGAAAGGCCCCGATCGAGGCCGCGCCGAGAACCCGCGCGCCGTGACCGCCCTGTTCCCGCAAGCGGTCCGCATGATCCGCCCCGGTGAACGCCGGGGTGCCGGAGACGGCCGCCATGATCGTCACGTTGTCGGCGGCGGCCGGCACGCGAGGCCGTCGCCGGGCCTCGTGGCCCGGACATGTCACATCCGGCTCACATCCGGCCGGGACATCACGAAACCGCACCCCGGCTTCTCCCGCCGGAGGAACGGTCCACGCGCGGACATTCCGGGAACCGGACACGGCGATCTTGTCGCCGTGCCGGTAGGAGATCTGGTGCCGGCGGGGACCACCCGCCGCCCCCGGGGCCGGGTGCGGTCGTCATCGCAGCTCACGATGGATCGTAGGATCGGTATGTGAGATCTCAGACGATCGAGGTGGTAACGGGTTCCCGGGAACGGGTGCACGACATCACCTCCGAGTGCGAGAGCTTCGTCCGGTCATGTGGGGGCGACGGCCTGTTGAACGTCTTCGTACCCCACGCGACCGCGGGGGTCGCGCTGCTGGAGCTGGGCTCAGGCAGCGACGACGATCTGCTCGCGGCCCTGGAGGGTCTGCTTCCGGCCGACGACAGATGGAGGCATGCGCACGGATCACGAGGGCATGGACGGTCGCATGTCATGCCCGCCCTCATTCCGCCGTACGCCACCGTCCCGGTTCTCTCCGGGCGGCTCGCGCTGGGAACCTGGCAGTCCATCGCCGTGGTGGATCTCAACGTCGACAATCTGGAACGCCAGGTCCGTTTGTCATTTTTGTCGGACTAATTCATACGTAGCCCAGTCGTTGCCGTGGCGACCGTTGACGACTGAGGGTCACAGCGTGTGGACTGTGCCGAAGCACTCTGAGCACCGTGTGATTGCGGGGCCATTCAAGCAGGAGGGACAAACGTGAGCGCGACCGCGGGTCAGGCGCAGGGCGAACGCGGCCTGGCCGAACGACTCGGCCTCAAGCCGGGTCAGGTGGTGCAGGAGGTCGGATGGGATGAGGACACCGACGACGATCTGCGCGACTCCATCGAGGAGCTGACCGGTAACGAGCTGGTCGATGAAGACTTCGAGGACGTCGTCGACGTCGTGCTGCTCTGGTGGCGTGACGGTGACGGCGATCTGTTCGACGCTCTGAGCAGCGTGGTGACCAACCTCACCGACGGCGGCCAGATCTGGCTGCTCACTCCCAAAGCCGGCCGGGACGGGCACGTGGAGCCGAGCGACATCGGGGAAGACGCGACCACTGCGGGTCTTTCGCAGACCAGCAGCATCAGTGCCGCTCCCGACTGGTCGGGGACGCGTCTGGCGACGCCCAAGGCGCGCCGCTAAGGGTCCGCCCTGCCGTACGGCTCACGCGGGCCGTACGGCAGGATGATGACGCCTGCCGTCAGCCGAGGAAAGGAGCCCCGATCATGGCGATCGAGGTGGGTGGCCAGGCTCCCGACTTCGAGCTGAGGGACCAGCACGGCACCCCGGTCAAGCTTTCCGGGCATCGGGGCAAAAAGATCGTGCTGATCTTCTACCCTTTCGCCTTCAGTGGCGTCTGCGGCAACGAACTCGACGCCGTCCGCGACGAGTTCGGCGCCGACATGCCGGAAGACATTAAAGTTCTTACGATTTCAGTTGATTCAATCTTCGCTCACCGCGCGTGGGCGGATCAGCAGGGCTACGCCTTCTCACTGCTCTCCGACTTCTGGCCGCACGGACAGGTCTCGCGGGCATACGGTGTATTCGACGACGAGAAGGGCTGCGCGGGACGCGGGACCTTCATCATCGACGGCGAGGGTGTGGTCCGCTGGCGTGTCGTGAACCCGATTTCGCGGGCCCGCGACGTCGCCGAGTACCGCAAGGCGCTCGCCGAACTTCCCTAAGCGGTGATCCGGCGGACGCCCGCTCGCAAGGTGCCTGCCGGTCCGACCTCTCGGAGGCGATCATGCCCTGCTTCTCCTGCGGGGCCAGGCAGACCGACCCGATCCGTGGTGCCAGTCCGTGGACGCGCGGAGTGCGCGACGAGACACAGGTGCTGATCTGCCCGGACTGCCGGCGCACCCACGAAGCCGACCTCGACACGTGCTCCTCGTGCTGCTCCGTCGCGCTCATCTGCCGGTTGGGCGAGGTGGAGTGCCGCTCCTGCGGCTCGGTGCGCCCGGCACGAGGCGACGGCAGCCTGTCCGCCTCCTACGCGCCCGGCCTGGCCGACGAGGTGGAGGCCGCTCTGGCCAGGGTCCTGCGCCGGGTCCCCTGAGGACCCACCCGGCCCCACCCGGCCCCGGCCGTTCCCGGAGCCGTCCGGGCGCGCATCGGGCACGGGCGTGTCCCGGTCGGAGGGGGGATCCCCGGGCGACGGGCGGCCCGCCAGCACCTCCCGCCTGTCCCGCCGGTACGGGGGAGATCCCTCCATTACGGCGTGCCGGGCGTGCGCTAGTGTCGGGCTCGGTCCCGCCCCTTCGACCCGCTGGATAGGTGCATGAGCTCCTTCGTTGTTGCCCTTGACGTCGGTGGAACGTCGATGAAGGGCGGCCTCGTCACCCGTTCCGGTGAGATCCTCCGCACCGACCGGCGCGCCACCCCGCGTAACAGGGGGCCGGCGGCCGTCATCGCGACGATCCGGTCCTTCATCGACGACCTCGCCGCCGCGGGAGGCGGCACTCCCGAAGGGGTCGGGCTCGCCGTACCCGGCCTGGTCACCGCCGAGGCGGCTCTCTACTCCGCGAACATCGGCTGGCGCGACATCCCGGCGACGGATCTCGTCCCGCTGGACGTCCCCGTCATGCTCGGGCACGACGTCCGTACCGGTGGCCTCGCCGAGAGCGTCCTCGGTGCGGGCCGCGAGCTCTCCGACTTCCTGTTCCTGCCCATCGGCACCGGTATCGCGGGTGCCACGATCCTGCACGGCGAGCCGTACGGCGGGAGTGCCGGATGGGGTGGCGAGATCGGCCACATCCCGGTCTTCCCGGAGGGCGAACCGTGCGCCTGCGGCCAGATCGGCTGCCTGGAGACCTACGCCTCCGCCTCCGCCGTGGCCCGCCGCTACTCCACCCGCGCCACCGCCACCCTCGGCTCTCCTGTCTCTTCCCTCGCCCTTCCCTCCTCCGGCACCTCACCTGTCGCCGCCTCTGTCACCGCTGAGCAGGTCGCCGCCCTGACCGCCTCCGGTGATCCTCTCGCCACGGAGATCTGGGGAGACGCGGTCGAGGCACTCTCCCTCGCCCTGGCCACCTACACGCTTCTCCTCGACCCCTCCGCCATCGTCCTCGGCGGCGGCCTCGCCGAAGCGGGCACTCTCCTCTCCGACCCCCTGGCCGAACGGCTCCGGCAACGCCTCGCCTTCCGCCAGGCCCCGCCCCTGCGCCAGGCCGCCCTCGGCGTGTCCGCCGGCATGCTCGGCGCCGCCCTCCTCGGCTGGCGCGCCGCCGGCCTCCCCGACGCGGGAACCACGTGGTCTCTCGATGTACTGAAGTCCCCCCGGGTGGCGTAAAGTGTTATCCCGTCTGTCCAACGGGATTCCCCGGGCGCTTAGCTCAGCGGTAGAGCGCTCGCCTTACAAGCGAGATGTCACTGGTTCGAACCCAGTAGTGCCCACCAGCCAAAACGCCCCGTTCCTGATCTTCAGGACGGGGCGTGAGTGACTACTGAGATTAAATCTTCAGGGTTAGGCCAGCTCGAAGGGTAGACCGGTCTCGTTGAAGAAGCCGGTGATGAGATCGGGCCGGTATTGCATGCG